>CAYNXE010000286.1:0-2304 GCA_964400995.1 uncultured Odoribacter sp. | reverse complement strand
TTTTTGAAATTTAAATATCTCTGATGTTATTTTTGCCTCATTAGCAGCGTCTAATGATGATGTAGGCTCATCTAATATTAATATTTCAGGCATCCTATATAGGGCTCGAGCAATTAGAATTCTTTGTTTTTGACCGCCACTTAATTCCAATCCCGAAGGGCCAATAATGGTTGATAATCCTGCAGGCATTTTATGAACAAATTCCGTAAGACCAACGATGTCTAAAATTTGCATTACCAAGTCATAGTTTTCTATTTTATTGCAGAATGTTATGTTATAAAGTAGAGTCTCACTGAATATATAACCATTTTGCATAACTACGCCACACCGTGAAAGCCACGAATTCTGATCAATTTCGTCGACATCTACTGCGCCTAAATAAATTTTGCCGCTTTGAGGTTTATACAATCCCATTAATAACCTTAGTAGAGTGGTTTTTCCGCAGCCGCTTTTTCCAACTATTGCAATCGTATCACCATTTTTGATATTTAAAGAAAGGTCTACGATTACATAGGGGGATGAATTTCCAGCGTATTTAAAGAAAACATTCTTTAGCAGGATATTACTCTTTGTCAATGGACGATCATTCTCGTTACCAGCATTTATGTTTAACACTTCGCTTAGACGTTCAAGTGAAATCTTAGCGTTCTGAGTCTCATTAATAAGAGATAGCAAACCTAAAAAAGGGCTCGTTAAACGGCCAATAACATACCCTGCAGCCATCATTTCTCCTATTGACAACCTATTACCGATAACTAATATAGCACAGACAGCTGTCATAATAGCTGCTCTAAGACCATCTATAAAAGTGGCCCCCGAAGAAACAATGATATCAAATAGTGTTGTCTTTACACCTAATTTTAGGTATCTATCCTGCAGACCCTCCCAATTTTGAATAGTACAATCAGTTGCTTGTGCTATCTTAATATCTTGAATACCATTGATCGACTCGTAAGTAAGATTTTGTATTTTAGCTGATTGTCTGTAATAAATGTAATCTAAGTCTTTTCTCTTTTTTAGGAATGACAGATTCCAAACAAATTGTAGGAGGATGAAACTAAAAAAAATAATACATAACAACCAATTGTAGTAAAGGAGTAATCCGGAAAAGACAACAATATTGAGACTGTACAGAATTAAATTAGTTGGTAATTGCATAACATAATTCTTAAGCCGCAATTGATCGTCTAATTTTTGGATAAGATCAGCCGGAGCCTTTTTATCAAAGAATATCAAAGGTAATGAGAGTAACTTTGCAAAGTATTGGATTGTCAGTTCTTTATTTAATAGTAGACCTAATTTTGAATTAAAATATTGTAAAGATTTTGAGGAAACTAAACTGCCAATTAAAACAATTGCCTGATAAACTGCGATTAGAATGATGAGGTGTACATCTTTATTTAAAATACCTTTATCGACAGTCGTTTGTGTTAACAGAGGCAGAAGCATATCTGTACCCATACACAGTAGGGTGCATAACATAATTACAGCAAAATTCCGTTTCTTATTAATTATCAGATTAATAATGTATTTAATAAACGGAGTATTACTATTCTCTTTCGAGTCAGATATGGAATAGAAGTTCGTCGTTGGGTTAACTAACAACGCAATACCTTTCCCATCTCCGGAACACCAATGCTCTGAAAAATCGCTTTCGGTAAGTTTGATTTTACCTTCATTAGGATCCGCAATATAGAATATCTTATTTTTTGAATTGACATTATATAATACGACAAAATGGTTTTGATCCCAGTGCAATATTACTGGACAAGGAATATTCCACAAATCACTGATTTCAAGCCGCAGAGGTTCGCTGTCAATATGAATTTTAGAAAGAATGACCCGTATATCATCTAAGGTAATACCTAATTTACTCGGTTCTGCAAATTTTGTAAGATAGGATATATTTATCTTCTTACCGAAATGACGAGCTATCATTTGAATACAGGCATATCCGCAATCAGCTCTTTCACGCTGTCTAATATATTTAAATCTGAGTCCCAAGTTGTCAAAAGATTTACTACAAAATTGACGTATTAATATCTAACTGACTATTGTTATTAATATTACGGTCTACCTTTTTGCCATAATCAAAGGTGTAGGTGACAGAAAACATTAAATGTCGACCTTGATCGAAGATGAGTTTATGAAAGTCGTAGCTGGTAGATTGGTAACTGCGAGTCGATTTTATTCTTTTGTTAAAGATATTTACTAATTCGACATTAAATATCAAGTTGCCAATTGCAAAATCAGCACCAAAATCATACTGCCAGTATGTTCTCAGGATTTCATTACCGACATTCA
>CAYNXE010000285.1:0-2317 GCA_964400995.1 uncultured Odoribacter sp. | reverse complement strand
CCCCAAGCCTGCCGAAGCGGTGATTCACATGACGCTGACCGCCCCCGGGTGTCCCATTGCGGACGAGATTGTCCAGCAGGTGCATGACGTGGTGCTGGAGGTGGAGGGCATAGACTCCGTCATCGTGAATCTGGTTTTTGAACCGGCGTGGACTCCCGACCGGATGAGCGAGGTGGCTAAATTGGAATTGGGGTATGATATTTGAAATTTTAAGATATTAGTGGTGTAGGTTATTGAATATCTTGAATATTTAACATACATTTACCCCCGAAAAGTGTTATTGGTGTAAGAAATTTTTTTAGAGCGTATGAAGCGTATATTTTTGATTGCTTTTGCAATCATTTCTTTGTGTGGTGTGGTAAAAGCCCAGGACGGTCAGAATACATCTTATTTTCTGTCCAATCTACCTCAGCGGTATCGCCTAAATCCGGCTTATCAACCGGAGTATAAGGTGTTTGTCGGACTGCCGGGACTGAGCGGTATTTCCGTGAACTATCTGAATTCTGCTTTTACCGTGGAGGACATATTGTACAAGCGGAATGATTCGGTGCACATGGACATCAACAAGTTCTACAACTCGCTGCACAAGCAGAACTATATGTATTTCAACAATGAAAATTCGATTCTTTCGGTGGGGGTGAAGGCGAAAAAATGGTACGGGACGTTGGACATCACCCAGAAAAACGATTTTCTTTTCCGGTATAACAAGGACTTGTTTACTTTCTTGAAAGAGGGGAATGCGGAGCATCCTTCCTTGGATCTGGGCAAGTTGGGCATGAACGTGAATTCATACATGGAGGTCGCTTTGGGACTTTCCAAGCAGTTGAACGACAAGTGGACGGTGGGTGCCCGATTGAAATACCTGATGGGTATTGCCAACCTGTACATGACCAATTCGGAGTTGAGTATCAATACGGATGAGTATGGTACGGTGAATCTGCATTCCCGCCAGGACATCAAAATGACGGCACCTGTAAGGATTCGCAAAGAAAATGGCGAGCCGTTCGTGGAGAATGAACCGATTTTGTGGGAGGACTTTGATTTCAATACGGACAACCTGGGTATTTCCGATATATTGAATGCCAAGAATCCCGGTTTTGCTATCGATTTGGGAGGTGAATACCAATTCAGCGACAAGCTTAAATTGTTCGCCAGCTTGACCGATCTGGGCTTTATCCGCTGGGGCAACAAGGATTTCAGTTATCATTTTACGCAGGATGACAATTTTGAGTGGAAAGGAGCAGACCTTTCCAATAGCATCAACAATAAGCTGGAAGGTCATATCTCTGTGGATAGTGCTTTCCAGAAAGTCACGGACGAATTGAAAGATAAATTCCGTCTGAGTAGCCAGGGCGGTTCGTACATGACCATGCTGAGTCCGAAACTTTATCTGGGAGCGACCTATCAGTTGAACCGTACATTCAACGTCGGCGGATTGTTCCGGGCCTCTTTGGTGAACGGGATGTTTATTCCTTCTCTGACTGCTTCCGTGAACGGTCGGTTCATCCGGAATCTTAGCGCATCCGTGTCCTATTCGGTTAGCCCGGGCAGTTATTTGAATGTCGGCGCCGGCATCACGGCGAAACTCGGTCCAGTTCAGTTGTATGCGCAGACGGATAATCTGCTGGCTTGCAATTATACGGATACCAAATCAATGGGCGGACGGGTAGGTATCAACTTGTTGTTCGGACACAAAGACAAGGTGAAGAAATCCAAGAAAAAAGAAGATGAACACCCGTTGGAGGAAATTCTGCCTCCGCCGGTACAGAAAGATACCGTAGCCAAAGATACCATGCCGCAGGTTATCCAGCCGGAAATCACCGTGCCGAAAGATACGGTAGTGATAGAAGTGGTCGATACGATAAAAACGATTGAACCGGTTATTCCGGTTGAACCCGATCTGGTCGAGGAGATTGTCGAGGAGGATACTTCGCACGATTGGTATGTGATTATGGGCAGTTTCAATACCAGGCAGAAAGCCGAGACATTGAGGAGAAAACTCCGTTTCATGGGTTTTAAAAACAGTGCGGTGCTTGACAACGTGAAGGGCATGTTTCGGGTGAGTGCCGGCCGTTTCGACACGCATGACGAGTGTTGGGATGAGGTTTTCCGGATTCGGAAAGAATATCCGCAATATATCGACTGCTGGGGTTTGGGCATTGAAAAATAACCAAGAGGCTTTGATATAAAAATACAGGGACATTTTCGAGTGTCCCTGTATTTTTATGAGGCGGTTTGATTAGAGAGTCTGATTATTCCAGTACTTTCTTGATTTGCTTTTTGGCGAGTGTCAGGGGTGCCAGCGAACAGGGACCGT
>CAYNXE010000284.1:0-2330 GCA_964400995.1 uncultured Odoribacter sp. | reverse complement strand
GATGCGATGAAACTCCGCTCTTCTATGACTCTTTTTGATGTAGTATCCCCAAACGATATATTTGCACAAGTTCTTGATAAATACTTTAATGGACAATCTGATAATCGTACAATAAGCACAATTAAGACATATGGGACTATTTGATCTATTCTCAAAAAAGAATAAAGATGGAGGAGAAAAACCTCAAGATAATGGCAGTGGATTTAATCCTGATGAATGGTTCTTTGGATCCTTTCTAATGAATGAAGCCAAATTCAGACATCAGCAACAGACGGTTAAACGCTCATCAAAAGATGACCCGATTACACTCCGCTACATCATCAAGGAACTCCTGAATATTTCTCCTGATGATATTGGCCCCATGACAATAGTAAGTCGTGGAGAATTTGGCCGTGTCGAGAATACTGAACTAATTGAAACTCAGGCGGAGGTGTTGAATTATAAGCCATATGATGCTCTCCTTTATAAAAATAACGAGGGGGAATTAGTGCCACGCACGGGTTTGAACACTGTATTGGTTATTTCCTATCGTCCCGGGAATATTGTTTTCGACAATATAGAAAGCAAGTCAGATAAATCCAAACTCTGTACGGATAACTCAATCATTATGTTCCTTAGAGGAATAGGCCCATTTGTTTATGAGACGGCTTATATGCGTGTGTCTGTAATGATTCCTAACTTTACAAGCCCTGATGACTTTCGCACAAGCCACTCCAAAAACGCACCTTTCACCACAAGCTTTATATTGGGATTTGATATTGTCCCTACCGAAAAGAAATTGACTCGATATGACCAAATTGAGCAAGCGCTAATAGAAAAATCTAACCGAGGAGAAGAATTATCCTCGGAAGAGAAGACAGTTCTGGAAGGCATAACTTATTCTAAGGATTTAGGTTATGACTTCGGGTATGGACGATGGCTTGTTTCTGAAAATCGCTTTGCAGATGCTTTAATGCCTTTGATGAAAGCATATAATCATCTAAAAACAGGTGTTGTCACGGAATATGACCGACTAAATGAAATTTTTGAAGAGACTTGTTTCAATATCGGATTCTGTTTCAATGAACTGGAACAATATGATAGAGCGACCTATTATCTCGATCTAATTCAAGGTTCAGATAAACCGAAATATATCATTGAATATATTAACTCGTTAGTAAACAATGGAGATCCAAGAGCTCTCCAAACTGTGCGTCACTATCTTTCTGAATTCAATGATGGCAAGAGGCAAATTGATTCTGAAGAGACATCATTTTTCTATGATTTTCTTGCAAGAAGATTAGCATATCTATTTATTGACTACAAGATGTGGGACAATGCACGTAATCTTCTTGAACAACTAAAAGAATCCCCTGCCTGTCATGATTTTGCAGTTAGAGAGTTAGAATATATAGAACAACTCATTGGAAACTCAGGGAAATAAATAATTCTTATTTTATGGTGTCGATTGAAGATATTTATATATCAAACGAAGAAGAGCGGTCCGAGTTTGGGATAAAGCAATATTCTTGTCAAGATATTTTATTCTGTATGACGAGGATTCTATTTGGTGTTTGGTTTACCTATATTTATAATTTATGGCTACCATTGATGATATTAGTAGTTTTATTTATTTGCAAAGTGGTGTCACTTGTCGTCATAAAAATATCATCCAATGTTACAGCTGAATATATTGATGATTATAGCAAGCATGAAATTGCAATTAAAAAAATAAATATTTTGAATAAGTTCACAGCATTTTACACTGTTGTTTTACCTCATATTCTTCAATTCATCCTTAGTTTCTATGTTGCTTCTTTATTTTGTATTTATGCGTCCAAAACAGAACATTCAACTTTGATGTGGATAACTGGATTGTTCGTAGGCGTTATCACCATGATATTGATAATTTCTGCTATGGATATATTCGCCAAAGAAGGATTTACCATCTCACTAAGTAAGGATATTTCTTTTGATACACAAAAAAACTATTGGGGAGAGGGTTTAATTATTATTTTTTGGTCTTTTATTTATTTAATGTGTGGAACATATTGTTGTTATATATCTATCGAAACTATTTTAGATGATCATGTAGACTTTGTTATGTGCGCTGGGGCGATAATATTTATAGCCTCAATAATACAAACGATTAAATGCTTGAACCTACCCGATATTTACAAAACTGTATTTGGGAATATTAAGTTTTATGATTATATAACCTACGAAACTGCTATGCTAAATTGTAGGAAGTTTTATCTAAATAGAGAGATAAGAAAAATATTAGCATTATGTATTACCGTATCATCACTTGTTGCTAGTACTTCTTTCCTTGGCATTTTGCTTAAAAATAT
>CAYNXE010000283.1:0-2360 GCA_964400995.1 uncultured Odoribacter sp. | reverse complement strand
TAGTTTGTTTAGTTGAAAATGAATAAGGTTTATAAAGTTTGGATTTTTCCTGTGCTTTATAAACCTTATAAACTTTACGAACTTTATAAACTTTCAACTAAATCACTATCTGCAATATCTTCTGACATAGATAGAGGCTGAGTTTACGCCCATTTTGCTGGCTTTCCGCCAATCCTGACAGGCTTCTGTTCTCTTGCCGGTCTTGTAGTAGGCGATACCTCGGTTGGCGTAAATGGAACCGTTGTCCTGGTCCAGGTTCAGTTTCAGCGCATAATTGAAATCCGGAATGGCTTTGGAAAATTCATTGGTTTGCAGATAGCAGTTTGCCCGGTTTTGGTAATAGGCGTAGACCAGTTCGTAATCTTCCCCGTTTTTTTGGGCATATTTTATCGCCAGGGTGTATTCCTGTATGGCTTTGGGAAAATTGTTCTCGTGTTGGTAGATGTTTCCCAGGTAATAGCAAAATTCATCGTCCTCCTCAAAGACAGTTTTGGCCTTTTGAAGATAGGATTTCAGTATGGAGTTCTGATTGGTATGCGTGCAGGCGGTGTTCAGCGACTGGTAGGCCTCGCGTATTTTAGGGTTCAGGCGGATAGAGGCAATCAGTTTTTGTACGGCTTGCTGGTATTCGCCGTTTTCGATGTCTTCGTTTGCCTCGTTGAGCAGTTCGATGGGCTTGTTTAATCCGCTCACATCAGTTTGTGCCAGACTTATTTGGCTGGTGGTGATTAAAGAAAGGATAAATAAACCAATTTTTTTCATTTGTTGTTCGGTTAGTAGTAGGTTAAGTCAAAATTAGCGATTCAAAAATAATGAAATTTGATTAAAAAACGATAAGGACGATAAAAATGCAAAGGTTTGCTGTTAAGAATATACTTCACCTCCTTGGTCAACTGAAATTTGCCATTGGCATCAATCCGATAATGCAGGTTATTTACTTTTAGTATTATCAAGTAATAGGTTTAATTGTGCTTGAAGTTCGTCCCGATTGGGAAGATACAGTTGATAACGTGCTGCAAAAAGTTGGTTATCTATGCCTTGAAGGGCATACTCCATTAATAGTTCGTCTTTCTTCGCTCCCAAAACAATACCAATCGGAGGATTATCGTCTGGTTGACAGATTTCGTTCTTAAAGTAATTGAGGTAGAGATTCATCTGCCCTATATCACCATGTTTTATTTCTGCACGCTTCAAATCAATAAGAACATAGCACTTTAGGATTGTATGGTAGAAGACCAAATCCACCTTAAAACGTCTGGCTCCTATCGGCACTATATATTGACGGCCAATAAAGGCAAAACCTCTGCCTAGCTCTAATAAGAATTGCTCCATATTGGTTTTCAAAGCCTTCTCAAGGTCCGTTTCTTTGTAACGCTTCTGCAGAGGTATGCCAGTAAACTCAAGTACATACGGGTCACGAATAATGTCTGTTGGAGATAAAACTTGATGCCCCTGATTTGCAAGTGCAAGGACACTTTCTTTGTCTGTACTGAGTGCAAGCCTCTGGAATAATGACGAGTTGATCTGACGTTTAAGTTCTCTTACCTTCCAACCTTCTTTGATACACTCCTGCATATAAAACTGCAACTCCAACGGATCATCACACTTGAGCAATTCAATATAATGACTCCAACTCAAAATGTGTGACACTGTCGCACATTTTGGGAAAGCGAGGTAAAACTTACGCATATATGTCAGAACAGAGCGACTGAAACCACGACCTTTCAATTGTGTCAAGTCCTTAGACAGGTTAACCAATAGCCTGTCTCCATACTTAGCTTTAGCATTACCACCTTGTTCGAACTCTACAATATATTGACCGGTCTTCCAGTTTGCATCAAGCAGTTCTGTGTTGACTGCAATCGCAGCTTTTGCTTTTGCATCCTCCCAAAGATTTGAAATAAGTGAGACAAGTCTCACATATTCGGGATCTTCAGATGGCAGTTGACTTATTGATCGTATTTTGATATCATTCATATCATTCATATCATTCATATCATTTTAATGATTTAATTACAAGTAATTTCCTGTGGAACAAACAATAGCACGCCCCGATACGACTTTACGCGATAACCGACACTGATAATCATATCGAGGTTATAAAAGGCTATGTTGCGTTCGACTTTTCGCACACCCTCATTTTGAACTGTTGCAAAAAATGCAACAGTTGAATCGGCATTCAACTCTCCGTCATCAAATACATTTTTGATATGGCGCGAGATTGTCGATTTGTTGCGCTGGAACAATTCCGCCATTTGGTCGGCAGTCAACCATACGGTATCATTCGCTAATGTTACCTCGATGTTTGCCGTACCGTCAGCTGTCTGATATAAAATGATATTGCCTTTGCTCTGTTCCAT
>CAYNXE010000282.1:0-2369 GCA_964400995.1 uncultured Odoribacter sp. | reverse complement strand
CAACTCGGCATCATCCATGGGAACCATGCAAAACATCTTGCCTCCGACCTTGAAAACCAACACATCTTCCCACAGAATCTCGGTTGTCGTCTGTTTTAAAGATTGGCAATATCCAGTTAATTCCTCGATATTCATGGACACAAATTTACGCAATGTTTACGAGCTTTTAAACATTTCTTGCTAAAAATATTTATCTTTGAAAGTCATAACCGACAAAGGCTTTGGAAAAGAACACCCTATTCCTTTTCGTCCGTTACAGACCGGCAGACCTTTTGTTTAAAGTGGTGTAAATAATCAAAAAAGACAATAATCATGGCAAAAAAAGAAGGAAGCGAAACCCCGTTGATGAAACAATACTACGCAACCAAAGCCAAGTATCCCGACGCAATTCTCCTCTACCGCATGGGCGACTTTTTCGAAACATTCGGAGAGGATGCCATTACCACCTCGCGCATATTGGGCATCACCCTCACCAAAAGGTCGTCCGGTTCGCCGGGCACCGTCGAACTGGCGGGCTTCCCGCACCACGCCCTCGACACCTACCTGCCGAAACTGGTCAGGGCAGGGCAGAGGGTGGCCATCTGCGAACAATTGGAAGACCCGAAAAAAACCAAATTCCTGGTGAAAAGGGGAGTCATCGAACTGGTTACCCCCGGCGTTTCCTACAACGAATATTGCACCGACAGCAAAAGCAACGTGTTTCTCGCCTCTGTTTATTTCGACAAGGCGGAAGCGGGACTGGCATTGCTGGACCTGTCAACGGGCGAATTTCTGACCACCGAAGGCACCCACGCCACGATAGACAAACTGCTGAACAGCTTTCAGCCGAAAGAGGTCATCTACCCCCGCGGGCAAGAAAACCGCTTCCATGAACTTTTCGGCAACAAATTTTACATCTATCCCATCGAAGAATGGTTTTTCGACCGGGATGCCGCCGCCGAACGCCTGTCCAAACATTTTGAAGTGGCTTCATTGAAAGGATTCGGAATCGAAAACATGCAATGCGGCATCTCCGCCGCAGGTGCCGTCCTGAACTACCTGGAAATGACGAAGCACGACATGATTTCGCACATCACTTCCCTCTCCCGGATTGACGAATCGCATTGCGTCCTGCTGGACAAATTCACCCTCCGGAACCTGGAACTGCTGCACTCCTCCTACGAAGGAGGACGCTCGCTGGCGGACATCATCGACCGCACGATCACCCCCATGGGAGGACGCACCCTGCGCCGCTGGCTCTGCATGCCGCTGAAATCGCCGGAGGAAATCAACGGCCGGTTGGACATCGTGGACTGCTTCATCCGACAGGAAAAAGAACGCCTGGAAGCCGAAAGCCTGCTGGAAAGCATCGGCGACCTGGAACGCCTCGCCTCCAAAATCGGCGTGTGCCGGATTACACCGCGCGAAATGAACCAGCTCAAAACCGCCCTCTCCTGCATCGGTCCCCTCAAAACCGCCTGCCTGCAATCAAACAGTCCGGCTTTGCAGAAAATGGCAAGCGAACTGGACTCCTGCGAATCGCTCTACGAAAGCATCCGCACACAATTGCAGGAAAGCGCGCCGCATCAGGTTGCCAAAGGCAATGTCATCAGGGAGGGCGTACACGCCGAACTGGATGAACTGCGCAACATTTCAAGCCACGGAAAAGAAAAATTACAGGAAATTCAGCAACGGGAAATCGAAGCCACCGGCATACCCTCGCTGAAAATAGGATTCAACAACGTATTCGGCTACTACATCGAAGTCACCAAAGCCCACAAGGACAAGGCACCGTCCACCTGGATCCGCAAACAAACCCTGGTCAACGGCGAACGCTACATCACCCCGGAGCTGAAAGAATACGAAGACAAGATTCTGGGCGCGGAAGACCGGATTCTCGCCATTGAAACCGAACTCTATAACACCCTGCTGCAAGAAGCCTCCCGGTACATCCGCCCGCTCCAGGCAAACGCCCGGATCATCGCGGCCATCGACGTCATGATTTCCTTTGCGGAAGTATCCATCTCCAACCGTTACTGCCGTCCGGAAATCAACGACTCCGACATCATCGACATCAAGGAAGGAAGGCATCCGGTCATCGAAAAACAACTGCCTCCCGGAGAAGAATACATCTCCAACAATGTGTACCTCGACAACAAGACCCAGCAAATCATCATCATCACCGGACCGAACATGGCAGGTAAATCCGCCTTGTTGCGCCAAACGGCACTGATCATGATTCTGGCGCAGGCGGGCTGCTTCGTCCCCGCACAATCCGCCACCCTGGGCGTCGTGGACAAGATTTTCACCCGCGTCGGCGCATCCGACAACATCTCCCAGGGAGAATCCACCTTCATGGTCGAAATGAACGAGGCCGCCAACATCCTGAA
>CAYNXE010000281.1:0-2370 GCA_964400995.1 uncultured Odoribacter sp. | reverse complement strand
GAGGAGTTGGAACAGTTAATGAAAAAGACGGAAAAATATTGTAACGTAAAATAACATGGAAACGAATTTTGAATCGCGGATTGATTTTTCGCAGTTGAGCGAGAAGATGACGCTGTTGCGTGAACGCATGGCAAAGGTCATTGTCGGACAGAAGGGTGTGGTGGATTTGCTGTTTACGGCTTTGCTGGCGGACGGCCATGTGTTGATTGAAGGTGTTCCCGGAGTGGCGAAGACTTTGATGGCAAAGGTGCTGGCGCAGTTGGTCGATGCCCGGTTTTCCCGGATTCAGTTTACGCCCGACCTGATGCCCAGCGATGTCATCGGTACTTCCGTATTTTTGCCTTCTGCCGGCAAGTTTGAGTTTCGGAAAGGTCCCGTGTTTACGAACATATTGTTGGCGGACGAGATTAACCGTTCGCCTGCCAAGACCCAGGCGGCTCTTTTTGAAGTGATGGAAGAACGGCAGATTACCAATGACGGACAAGTGCATCAAATGGAATATCCGTTTATGGTGGTGGCTACCCAGAATCCGGTGGAACACGAAGGAACTTACCGTTTGCCGGAAGCCCAACTGGACCGTTTTATGTTCAAAATATGGGTGGATTATCCGGAAAGGGACGAGGAAATCGAGGTGTTGAATCTGCATCACGCGGGATCCATGCTGCAATGGACAGGGGAAGAACCGGTGCTTTCGGTGGCGGAATTGGCTGAACTCCGGGAAAAAATCAAGGAGGTTCGGGTGGATGACAAGATTAAGGCGTTTATCGTGGATGTGGTCCGGACAACTAGGAATAGCGGTTGGCTGTATTTGGGCGCGTCGCCCCGTGCTTCCATTGCGATGATGAATGGAGCCAAGGTGTATGCCGCCATTCAGGGCAGGGATTTTGTGGTGCCTGAGGATGTGTTGTTCCTGGCTCCGGCGGTGTTGAGGCATAGAATACAACTTTCCGCCGAGAAGGAGCTGGAAGGGCTTGTCGTGGACCAGGTCATCGCGCAACTGATGACGAAGGTGGAAATTCCCCGATGACGCGAAAGGTGAAAATGTTTCTGTCCGATGAATCCACGTGTTGTTAAATCCGGTTTTTATTTGCACCAGCGGTTTTTCTTGGTCCTGGGGGCAGGGGTTTTTGCTGCCATCTTGGCTTTTATTTTTCCGGTGTTGCACGTCTGGGTGTTGTGGTTGCTTTGCCTTTGGGGTGTCGCATTGGTTGCGGATTTCTTTCTTTTGTATGGTTTCGGGAGCAGAATGGAGGCTGTCCGGAATATGGGAGAAAAGTTTTCCAACGGGGACGACAATCCGGTGGAGGTTCGCCTCGAAAACCGTTATTCGTTCCCGGTGCGTGTGCGTGTCCTGGACGAAGTGCCTCCGGAATTTCAATGGCGTGATTTCCGCTTGGCGTGCAAGTTGGAAGCCGGGGAACGCACCGAAAAGGTGTATTGGCTTCATCCGGTGAGGAGGGGCGAATACGTCTTTGGCAAACTCCGTGTCTTTGTCTCTTCGCCCTTGTCGTTCATCGAACGCCGTTATTCGTACGGGGAGGAAACCTCCGTGGCGGTTTATCCGTCATTTATCGCCATGCGCAGATATGAATTGCTGGCTTTCACGGGGCAGCATTTCGGGAACGGGGTGAAGAAAATTCGAGTGGCAGGCGTGACGACGACTTTCGATCAGATAAAGACCTATGTGCAGGGAGATGATCCGCGTCTGGTCAATTGGAAAGCCACTGCGAAATGTAACCAGTTGATGGTGAATACCTACACGGAGGAACGTTCGCAGTCCATATATTGTGTCGTGGATAAGGGGCGGACGATGCAGTCTCCGTTCAACCGGATGACCATGCTGGATTATGCCATCAATGCGACTTTGGCATTGTCGAATATTGTTTTGAAGAAGGGCGATAAGGTGGGGTTGTTGACGTTTGCCAACAAAATTGGGACTTTCATCAAGGCTGACGACCGCAGGTTGCAGCTCGGTCATGTCAGCGAGGCGCTTTACAGCCAGCGGACGGATTTCCTGGAGTCCGATTTTGAACAGTTGTGCATAACCGTTTCCCGGCAGGTGCATAACCGGAGCATGCTGGTGCTGTTTACCAATTTCGAGACCGTAACAGGTATGCAACGGCATTTGCCGGCTTTAAGGAGATTGGCACGAAGTCATCTGGTTATGCTTGTCCTGTTTGAAAATACGGAAGTGAACGAGGTCATGGCACGGCCTGCCCGACGGTTGAAGGAAATCTACCTCCAGTCGGTTGCCGGTAATTTTATCCTGGAGAAAAAGAGGATTGTCCGGGAATTGAGAAAAGCCGGCATTCATGCCTTGTTGACCGAACCGGAAAAGCTCACTGCCGATACCATTAACGGGTATCTTGA
>CAYNXE010000280.1:0-2407 GCA_964400995.1 uncultured Odoribacter sp. | reverse complement strand
TTCGTTTTCAGGCGGCATCTTTCCGCTTTCATGCCGATTCCTGCATCAGGAGGAGCAGGGGACTGTAAATTTGCAGTCAAACAATCGACTTACAATTATGGATTATCGCATTCATCTCAAAATTGCCGTTGCAATCCTCCTGCCGTGCCTGCTGTCAGCGTGCAGGAAAGCCAAAGAGGGAACGGCCGCTCCCCGGCAATACCCGACAGTTGTACTTGCTCCCGTCAGCCGGACACAGGAAACACAATACCCCGCCATACTCAAAGGCAGGCAAAACGTAGAGATACGTCCGCAATGCAGTGGCATCATCACGCAGATTTGCATAGAAGAAGGGGCGGAAATCAGCAAAGGACAAACCTTGTTCGTCATCGACCAGGCACCTTTCCTCGCCGCCTTGAAAACTGCTTCCGCCAATGTATCGCAAGCCGAGGCACGACTGGCAACTGCGCATCTCGTCCTGGACAGCAAAAAAACGCTGTTCAACGAAAACGTCATTTCCGAATACGAATTGCAGACCGCTGCGAACGAGTTGAAAATCGCCGAGGCGACACTCGAACAGATGCGGGCACAACACGACAACGCGCGCACCGAACTTGCCTATACCGTGGTGAAAAGTCCGGTGAACGGCGTGGCGGGAATGATCCCCTACCGGGTGGGAGCGTTGGTGGACAGGAACATCGCCGAACCGTTGGTATGCGTGTCGGACACGGAAGAAGTGTTCGCCTACTTCTCCGTCCCGGAAAGCGATGAACTGACAAGAACCGCCAGACAAGGGAACACCGGAATTACTTTCCGGCCGGCAAACAAAGCCCTTCCTGTCGCAAAGGGTAGCATCGACGCCGTCAGCGGCACGGCAGACTCCCGAACGGGCACTGTGAGGCTGCGGGCAAGAATCCCCAACCGCAACAGAACGCTGTACGACGGCAGCACGGGGACCATCATCGTGGCATCGGAAACAACGGACTGCCTTGTCGTTCCCCAAACCGCCACCTACGAAATCCAAAACCGTACGTTCGTCTACCGGGTCGAAAACGGGAAGGCCGTTTCCGTTCCCGTAGAAACCAAAGACATCGGCAACGGAAAAGAATACATCGTCATTTCCGGACTGAAAGCCGGTGACGAAATCATATCCGAAGGAGCGGGACTGGTACGCGAAGGAACGGAAATCACCCGATACACAACTTCTAAAAACACTACGCGATGAACTTGCAGACTTTTATCAACCGTCCGATACTCTCCGGCGTATTGTCGGTCATCATCGTCCTGCTCGGCATCATCGGGCTGGTACAATTGCCCGTCGAGCAATTCCCCGAAATCGCACCGCCCACGGTCAGGGTAAGCGCCACCTACACGGGCGCAAACGCCGAAACATTGCAAAAAGCCGTTGTCGCTCCATTGGAAGAAGCAATCAACGGCGTAGAGAATATCAATTACATGACCTCCACCGCCGCCAACAACGGCACAGCGACCATCAACGTCTACTTTCGACAGGGAACGGACCCCGATATGGCAGCCGTAAACGTACAGAACCGCATCGCCTCGGCACAGGGCGTACTGCCAGCGGAAGTGATACGATCCGGCATCACCGTGCGGAAAAGCCAGAACAGTACGGCAAAAATTGTGGCATTGTACAGCCCTGACGATAGCTTCGACCAGAAATTTCTGTACAATTATTTCAAAATAAACATAGAACCCCGTCTGGCACGTATCCCCGGCGTGGGCGACATCACCGTGTTCGGTTCCGACTATTCGCTCCGCATCTGGCTGAATGCGGAAAAAATGGCAGCCTACGGACTTGTCCCTGCCGACATCGCCGGCATATTGGACGAACAGAACGTGGAAGCTCCTGCCGGCACGCTGGGAGCAGACCTGAACAACACGTTTCAGTATGTGCTGAAATACCGGGGACGCCATGAAAACGAAGAGGATTTCGGCAACCTGGTCGTCAAATCCTTCCCCGACGGCAGCATCCTGCGCCTGAAAGAGGTAGCGGACGTGGAACTCGGTTCTCTGAGTTATGCCACACGGAACGAATTAATCGGACACCCAGGCACCAACTGCATGATCGCACAGGCACCCGGTTCCAACGCCAATGAAATCGTCGAGGCGATAGACGAAGTGATACGCGATGCCGCCACCCAACTGCCCAAAGGCATGGAACTGGTGGACCTGATGAGCATCAAGAGCTTTCTGGACGCTTCCGTGCACAATGTCATAGAAACCCTGATAGAAGCCATTCTGCTGGTCATTCTCATCGTGTGGTTGTTTCTGCGCAACCTGCGCTCCACGGTCATTCCCGCCGTTGCCATTGTCGTGTCGCTGATCGGCACATTCGCCTTTCTTCACTTCGCAGGAATGTCCGTCAATATGCTAACTCTCTTTGCTCTCGTACTCGTCATCGGCACCG
>CAYNXE010000279.1:0-2445 GCA_964400995.1 uncultured Odoribacter sp. | reverse complement strand
GAACGCAGCGGGCTCTGATCAAATTAGTTGGAAAACGCCGCTCAGTGCTGGACTATCTGAAAGACCGCGACATTGAAAGATATCGTGCGATTGTTAAGGAATTGAACTTACGTAAATAATATACGTTTTCCATAAGCCCGGCTTCCACCGGGCTTGTTTTTATCCTCTCCTCCTCCCTCCAAAAAAGAGTTCCGTTAAAATTTATTTTAACTGTTAAGTTGTTATGAACGTAATTGAGAAAAGCATTACTCTTGCCGACGGAAGAGTAATTACGTTGGAAACCGGCAAGTTGGCGAAACAGGCTGACGGAGCCGTTATGGTGAAAATGGGCAATACGATGTTGCTGGCGACGGTAGTTTCCGCACAAGAGGCGGGACCTGACGTGGATTTCATGCCTTTGTCCGTGGATTACAAGGAGAAATTCGCTTCAGTGGGTCGCTTCCCCGGAGGTTTTACCCGGAGAGAAGGGAAGGCATCGGATTACGAGGTGCTGATTGCCCGTTTGGTGGATCGCGCCTTGCGTCCCCTGTTCCCGGATGATTACCATGCGGAGACTTTCGTGCAGGTGACTTTGTATTCGGCAGACGAGGAGTCTATGCCGGATGCGTTGGCTGGATTGGCGGCTTCCGCTGCCATTGCTGTCAGCGACGTGCCGTTTCACGGTCCGATTTCGGAAGTGCGCGTAGCCCGTATCCATGGCGAGTTTGTCATCAATCCCACCGCTTCTGCGTTGAAGGAGGCTGATTTGGACATCATGGTGGGAGCTACCTATGAAAATATCATGATGGTGGAAGGCGAAATGAACGAAGTGTCTGAAAAAGAGATGCTCGACGCCATCAAGTTTGCCCATGCCGCCATCAAGGAGCAGTGTCTGGTTCAGAAAGAGCTGGCTGCGGCTGTCGGAAAAGAGAAACGTACCTATTGCCACGAGGTGAACGACGAAGAGTTGCGCAAGGACATCTGGGACAAGTGTTACCAGAAGGCTTACGACGTGGCTCGTCAGTGCAATGCCAACAAGCATCTGCGCGGCGAATTGCTGGACAATGTCCGTGCCGAGTATCTGGCTACCTTGAGCGAGGAAGACCAGGTTGCCAAGAAGGCGCTGGTGGGTCGTTATTACCATGACGTGGAGAAAGAGGCCATGCGCCGGATGATTTTGGACGAGGGGGTTCGTCTGGACGGTCGTACCACCGAGCAGATTCGTCCGATTTGGTGCGAAGTGGGCTACCTGCCCGGACCTCACGGATCTTCCATATTTACCCGTGGAGAAACGCAGTCTTTGTCGACGGTTACCCTGGGTACCAAGCTGGATGAGAAAATCATCGACGAAGCCACTGTTCAAGGAAAAGAAAGATTCTTGTTGCACTATAACTTCCCGCCGTTCTCTACCGGAGAGGCAAAGGCATCCCGGGGTGTCGGACGGCGTGAGATCGGTCACGGAAATCTGGCTTACCGTGCCTTGAAACCGATGATTCCGACGGATTTCCCTTATACGATACGTGTCGTTTCCGATATTCTGGAGTCTAACGGTTCTTCTTCCATGGCCACGGTATGTGCCGGAACGTTGGCATTGATGGATGCCGGTGTGCCTATCAAGAAGCCGGTGACGGGTATTGCCATGGGATTGATTACCGACAAGGGATGTGCCAAATATGCCGTTCTTTCGGACATTCTGGGAGATGAGGACCACCTGGGAGATATGGACTTCAAGGTGACCGGTACCCGGGACGGAATTACCGCCACCCAGATGGACATCAAGGTGGATGGTCTGTCTTACGACATCATGGAACAGGCGCTCGAGCAGGCAAGACGGGGACGGATGCACATCATGGACATCATTACGGAGACCATGCCGGCTCCGCGTGAGGACCTGAAACCGCATGCTCCGAGAATCGTGACGATTATCGTGGACAAGGACCAGATTGGCGCATTGATTGGCCCTGGTGGTAAGATCATTCAGGATATGCAGGAAAAATCCGGTGCCACAATCAGCATCGAAGAGGTGGACAACAAGGGTGTCGTGGATATTGCCGCGACGAACAAGGAGTCTATCGACAAGGCGCTTGCACGTATCCGTGCCATTGTCGCCAAACCGGAAGAGGGCGAGGTGTACGACGGCGTCGTGAAATCCATCATGCCGTTCGGTGCTTTTGTTGAAATCATGCCGGGAAAAGACGGATTGCTTCACGTTTCGGAAATCGACTACAAGCGCATTGAGAAGGTGGAAGACGTGTTGAAGGAAGGCGACCGCATTCAGGTGAAGTTGCTGGAAATCGACCCGAAGACCGGAAAATTGCGTTTGTCGCGCAAGGCGTTGCTGCCGAAGCCGGAAGGCTGGACCGAACGTCCCGAGCGTCCGCGCGGAGAAAGACGCGACCGTGGCGAAAGACGTGAGCGTCCGGAGTCCCGTGAACGTCGTCCGGAAAGAGGAGAAGACAATGGCCA
>CAYNXE010000278.1:0-2456 GCA_964400995.1 uncultured Odoribacter sp. | reverse complement strand
GCGAATTGCCAGCGGGAAATGGTGGAGGAGAACTGGCCCACTTCGAGGCGTTTTTCCGTCCAACTGGTACCCACGCCTAAACCGACGTACGGGCGGACTGCGGACGATTTGTCCGTGAAATAGTAGCGTCCGACAGCCAACATGGGGACGAAATTGATGTATCGGTATTGGTTGCCGGTGATGGTGTACGTGTTGTCGTTTCCGTTAAAGTGGAAATTGCCGGTCGCGTTGTGTTTGTCCCTGTAATACACGTCCCAGCCGACGGATGCGCCTATTGAAAACTGTTCTCCCAGAAAATGGTGGTATTCAATGTCGAATCCCCGGAAACTGGCTTTGTCGGTGAAATCTTTCACCTGCTTCAGCGGCAGGCTCATCTGGTAGTTCAGATTAAGCATCTGAGCCTTTAACAACGGACTCAGTCCGAAAAGGCATACGGCAAG
Source organism: uncultured Odoribacter sp. (assembly GCA_964400995.1). Lineage (GTDB taxonomy): Bacteria > Bacteroidota > Bacteroidia > Bacteroidales > Marinifilaceae > Odoribacter. The sequence continues at coordinate 2,016 of CAYNXE010000278.1, read as the reverse complement.
TATGATCAGTTTTTTCATAATTCTTCGATTTATAAAACATTACTTATGGGATGATTATTTTCTCAAGTAGGGAGATTGGGTGAAACATTGATTGATTTGTTTGTCCAGACGGTTCAGGATGAACGAATTGGAGCCTTGCAGCAAACCGTCGGCGATACCTGTCCATACAACGTTGACTTTGCCGTCCGCACGGGCAGCCGTTGAAATCATGTCAATGGCGACGGAACCGGTTCGGTAAGAATACACGCTGACCGGATACCAGGAATAATACGGATTGAAGGGACCTCCCCACCAGCCCCAATACCAGCTCCAGTTATTGTACCAGTTGTCTATGTAGTAGGCATAATTGATATTGGCAAAGGCTGAAATGGTAACGACGAAAGAAGGATTCTCGGTCGTATCGACCAGTACGTACCCTCTTTTTTCAAAATTTGCAGTGACCAGGTCTACAATCCGTTGGTCGAACTGGTGGCTCAGCGTCACGCCATTGTCATTTGAGAAATAGACGATGGTGTCGGCAATCGAGAACGTGGTGAACGCTCCGAAATCGGCACTTTTGTCGTAATTGGTCATGGCTACGTCGTAGTCCTGAATCTTATCTGCGCCTTCGGGGTAACAGGATACCAGGAATTGCGCAAACAAACCTGTGAGCAATAAAATCAGTAAACGTTTCATACTTCGTTTGTTTTTAGTTTGACAAATATTCGTGCAACAATCCAATTAGTTTATTGACAATAATTTGGAATATTGTACGGGTTATACGTTTACCGTTTGAAATGGGTTGCAAAACCCGACAGTAGATTTTGCGGGCTGTAAAGAGTGTGTCCGGAAGTGGTTGGAAATCTTATTCCGGGTCGGTGGCAAGAATGGCCTTGTAGCCGTAAGTTTTGGCGATGTTCATTACCCTAACGACCTGTTCGATGGGCACTGATTTCTCGGCTTCGATGGAGATGCACGGTTCATCGCTGTTTTTCAGGAGTTCGACGATTTTGCTTTCCAGTTGCGAGAAAGGAGTGACCTTGGCATTTAAGTAGAACGTCAGTTTTTGGTCGATGGAAACGACGGCAGTCGGCTGATTGGAGGTCTGGTTCGTGCTTTTGGGAAGCAGAAGTTTCAGGGCGTTGGGATTGATTAGGGTGGAAGTAACCATGAAAAAAATCAGCAATAGAAATACGATGTCGGTCATGGACGACATGTTGAAATTGGGATTTGCCTTTTTTGCCCTTTTGATAGCCATGATGTTGCTTTTTGATGCTTAATGCTTGTTCTGCGCTTTTAGCTCGTATATCGTTTCCATGAAATCGGCATTGGTGCTTTCCATGTTGTTGACCACTTTGTCGATGCGTGCGGTCAGGGCATTGTAGGCGAAATAGGCGATGATGCCTACGATTAATCCGGCAACGGTGGTAATCATGGCCGTATATATACCCCTGGACAGCAGCGTGATGTTGATGTTGTTGCCTGCCAGAGCCATATCATAGAACGCCTGAACCATTCCGACCACGGTTCCTAAGAATCCAATCATAGGCGCCATACCTGCGCAAGTGGCAAGCGTGGACAATCCTTTTTCCATTCTCGAAACCTCCAAATTGGCACTGCTTTCGACGACTGCCCTCAATTCGGGAATCGGCAGTTGGAAGTGCAGGATGCCTTTTATCAGCATGCGGGACATAGGAGTGTTTTCTGCGTTGCATAGTGAAATCGCTCCCTTGAGGTTCCCGGCAAACAGGCATTCCCGGATTTTATCCATAAAGCGGTCGTTTTTTCTCGCATATCTGCGGATGAGCACATACCTTTCACAGAAAATGTAGACCGCAATGACGGAGAGGATGAAAATGGGAATCATCAGCCATCCGCCTTTCAGAATCATATCCCAAACACTCAATTCCTCTTCCGTTGCCGGAACGGCTGCCAATAAAATCATCGTATTCATATCGTTCGCTTTTTCGAATGCGAAGATAAAAGAATTAACGTAAAAAGTAAAAGGAGCGGGGGATTCTTTTGTACGGAAATTGA
>CAYNXE010000277.1:0-2466 GCA_964400995.1 uncultured Odoribacter sp. | reverse complement strand
TATGCCAAGCGGGTACTGTTTATTTTTCTAAGCTATCCTAATGAATAAACCGGAACATCCGTTTCCATCGGATTTTGCCCAAGAACGACCTGTCCTTGTCCAGTGACAACCAGACAAAATAGGCTTTCCCGACAATGTGATCCTCCGGAACGAAGCCCCAGAAACGGGAATCGGCGGAACAATGACGATTGTCCCCCATCATCCAATAATAGTCCATTTGAAACGTATACGTGTCTGCCGGTTGCCCGTTGAGGTAAATCACCGAATCCCTCACCTGCAACTCATTCCCCTCGTATGCACCGATAATCCGTTCATACAAAGGCAAGGTCCGCATATTCAACTCAACCGTATCGCCCTTCTTCGGCACGTATAGCGGTCCGAAATTGTCCACATTCCAAGGATAATTCTCCGGGTCAAACGGGAAAATATCAGCATTCACGCCCGTTTCCTCCACTTTCACGATTTCCCTCACGTTCGGAAACTTCTCCAGTTTCTCCACCATTTCCAGCGTCAACGGCAACTCATAATCCGAAGACACCATACCGATGTCATCCAGGGCGATGCCCAGCTCCTGCAACTTCATCCGGTTCAAAGAGGTGCCGTTCGTCCTCACCCTGTATTTATACTGCAACTTCTCCGGATTGTCCGCCAGTTCCCCGTTCACGTACAACTGTCCGTGTCTCAGTTCCAGCGTATCGCCCGGCATACCGACTCCCCGCTTGATGTAATTCTCCCTCTTGTCCACCGGACGGGCAACAATCTTGAAACGCTCCGCCATTCTATCCCGCACCACTTTCTCCGCTTCCGCCCTGGAAAGCGACGGATTTCTCGACATAAAATAATCCACATTGGAACGCACCTGACTGTAATAATCCGGATTCTCCTGCCCGATGACCACCGTATCGCCTGCCGGGAAATTGAAAACGACAATGTCATTCCGTTTGATCTTTGAAGTCCCCGCAATCCGCTTGTAAGGCCATTTAATCGCCTCCGAGTACGCCTTTGCACTCTGCGTAAAAGGCAGAGTATGGTGCGTAAAAGGCACAGCCAACGGTGTATTCGGCAGTTTAGGACCATAAGCCACCTTGCTGACAAAAAGGTAATCGCCCACCAACATACTCTTCTCCATGGAAGAGGTGGGAATCGTATAAGCCTCAAAAAAGAACATACGTATCAACGTGGCGGCAACCACGGCAAAAATCAAGGCATCTATCCACTCCACCGTCTTGCTCTGCTTCTCTACCCCCTTTTTCTTCCAGAACGCCCAATGCACCCGCCGGGTGATGTAGATGTCAAAAATCACAGGCACCAAAATCAGCAGCCACCAACTGCCCACCCAATACGCCCAAAGCAGGTAGATGAACATGACCACTCCGAATTTCACCCACTTGTTTGCCAATATCTCTCTCATAAATTCTATTTTTAATGTACGCATTAGTCCAATTGAAGCATATCATCCATACCGAAAACACCGTTTTTCCCTTTCAGGAACTCGGCAGCCAGCACGGCGCCCAAGGCAAAACCCTCCCGGGAAAAAGCGGAATGACGGATTTCTATCTCATCCACGTCCGATTTATACGAAACCGTATGTATGCCCGGCACCTCCCCGATACGCTTGGCGACAATCGGCAGGACGCCATCGGCAACCCCATTACCCCGATCCAGTTGCCAGGATTCATACCCTTGGTGCTGCTCCAGAATCCCCTCGGCGATGGTGATTGCCGTCCCGCTGGGCGCATCCAACTTGTGGATGTGGTGCGTTTCCTCCACCGAAACCTTATAATGCCCGAAGCCATTCATCAGTGCAGCCAGACATTTGTTCAACCGGAAAAAGAGGTTGACTCCGATGCTGAAATTCGAGGCATAGAAAAATGCGCCTTCCCTCAGCCGGCAATGTTCCACCACCTCTTCCCAGCGGTCGAGCCAGCCCGTCGTCCCGGACACCACCGGTACCCCCTGCTCAAAACACCATTTGTAATTGTCCACCGCCACCGCAGGTGCTGAAAACTCAATGGCGACATCCGCCCGTTTCAAGTGTTCCGACGTCACCTCCGAGCGATTCGCCTCGTCCACGACCAACACGATTTCGTGTCCCCGTTCGAGAGCGATACGCTCAATCATTTTTCCCATTTTGCCGTATCCTAACAAAGCTATACGCATAGTCCATCTATAAAGTTAGCAAACAAAGTTAACCATATTACTTTACATTCCCCCTACACTGCCGGGAAAATCTTCGGGCATGGCGCCACAAAACTTTTGGCTGTTTACTGTCACTCCCTGGAAATCGGGAATTTGCACAAAAACTCAAGCAAAAGAAAAAGGCTGCTTCACAGCAGCCTTCCCTCAGGATATTTTGCATAATTATTTCGCAAACTCTTTCACCTTGGCAACCACTGCCTTGAAAGCTTCCGGATGATTCATAGCCAGGTCGGCGAGAACCTTGCGGTTGATGTCCACTTCCGCTTT
>CAYNXE010000276.1:0-2476 GCA_964400995.1 uncultured Odoribacter sp. | reverse complement strand
TCGTAAAAGCACCGAAGCAATACCGGAGAGCCACCGGAAGTATCCCCCGGCTTTCCCCTTATATGATTGGAAGTACACCGTATACGGCAGGCTTTTACGCAAATCCTTATGAAAGTCCAGTCGGGATTCGCTTTGCGTTGGCTTTGAGGAGCATCTGTACAGTGTGGGAAAAGGGCGGAATGCCCCTTTTAGGGGCGGAACTTTGCAGGTGCTTGTGCCTAAAAATATGAAAACGAAGTGGTTTTGTTTCAGAATTTGTTGGTTTTATTATTTTTTTGATGTATATTTGTTTTAGTGAGATGGCACCTTGGATACGCTGAAATAACACGAACCATTTTATTCCAAGAGTTTTTTATAAAGTAGATTATTTCGTAACTGCTAAAGTCTTAAAACACACTTATGTTAGATTTTGTTAAGGATGCTTTGAATTCTCCAGCAGGTTCTTTTGCATTTATATTCGCTTTTATTGTGTTGGCATTTTGGGCGTGTCATTGGGTTACGAGAAAATTGACACGAATAAATATGGAACACGACCGTTTGACCCATAACATAAATTCAACTATGGGGAACATTGATGAAATCAGACGTGATTTATCCTACATAAAAGGCTCCATTGATATTATGCAAAGACATATATCGGACGGATATACACAGAAGTATAGCCCTATATCTCTCACTGAAAAAGGGAAAGAAGAGGTAAGCAGGAATCATCTCGACCTGCTCGTTGACAGGAACTGGGACACCATTTACAGGTTAATGGATAAAGAGGTTGAATCTAAAAACCCGTATGATATTCAAAGTTTTTGCCTTGAAACCGCGGCAACGGAACCGAAAAAATTGTTTGTCGATTCAGATGTTGCGCTAATTAAAGAACTGGCTTTTAAAAACGGACTGGCTTTAATGACATACACTAACATCTTGGGAATATTGATTCGGGACAAGTATTTCAAGCAAAAAGGAATAAACGTAGAGGAGGTGGACAAACACGACCCTCATATAAAAAATAAACATTCATCCCCTCTCTGAAAATCAGCTTTCGTTTATATCAACAGCCCGCACATCACCGCTACCTCCAAAAACAAAGAACGCCTCCCAAGTATGCTGTCTTGCGACGCGCCCGGGAGGCTTATTGTCTTTTAGTTTTTATACCTGGCAAAACTCCTATGCAACTCCAACTGAATCTTACAATCCCATGCGACAAGTTCAGACTCAACGCATAATCTGCCCGCTAATCAGCAAAAGAGAAAGCTCGGAAATCTTGGTCTGGTAGACGGCGGACACTTCACGGTCCACGGCATCAATATAGCTGCGCTGAAATTCCCGGAACTCGATGCCCGCCAGTTCGCCCAACTTATACCTTTCCAATGCGGCATCCAGATTCTCGAAAGCCACCCGGGCACTCTCCTGCTCGAAAGAAACCATCTGCAAATTGTTCTCATACGTATTGTACAACTGCGCCAAATCGGCTTTCATCTGCAACTCGGCTTCCAAGTAGGACAAATCGGCATTCTCCATATCCAGTTTCGCATTCCTTATCTTCCGGCGGTTTTCCAGGCGATTGAAAACATCCATACTCACCGAAAAGCCCCAATACGGTCCGTTCGTCCGGTTCAGCGACGTCGTGCCTTGCGGAGTCTTCGTCCGGCTGTAATTATACCCCGCCCCGAAATCCAACTTCGGAAACAAAGCCGCCCGGGCAATTTTCATATCCAGTTCCGACACCTTCTGGTCGCGCCTTCCTATCAGCAACGTGGTATTCCACTGCAACATATTGTCCTGCAACTCATTCCACGACAGCGGAGCCCTCAACACAATGGAATCGTCCACATAATCGTGCTGCTGCAAATCCGCATTCATACTCATATTCAAGGAAATATACGCACTTCTCAGCAATTCCTTCTCCTTGATATAATTTGAACTGTCGGCATTCAAGTCCAGTTTTGCCTGCCGGGCTTCCAAACCGGACAAAACCCCCAGCACATACTTGTCCCTCGCCTCCGCATACCGGGCAGCCGAAAGCGCCAGCGAATGCCTTGCCGCCTCCACCTTGCTGTGCTGCCGGATAACGTCATAATAATAAGAACTGACCTTGACAATCAGATTCTCCACCGCCGCCTTGGTCATCAACTCGCCGATACCCAGCATCTCCTGATAACGGGAATGCGTCATAAACATCTCCATGCCGTCGAACAAACGCCAGTTCAAGGCGACACCCGCCGACAAGGCATCGGAAACGGAACCGTTCAGCTTCCTTTCCTCTCCCCCGGCAACCACCTTGCTGTCCTGGATATTCTGCCGTTGTCCGGCAGTAATCCCCAACGTCGGCATAAACGGAGCATAATTCACATTATTCTCTGCCTGCTGTTGCTGGTTGCGAATAATCTTTATCGAATAATTCGACTCCAGGGCAAGGGCGATACAACTGTCCAACGTAATTTTCGATTGCGCCGACACCCTTTCCGGAATGAAAAACGCC
>CAYNXE010000275.1:0-2559 GCA_964400995.1 uncultured Odoribacter sp. | reverse complement strand
CCGGCAATCACCGGCAAAGGGAACTGGGCGATATTCGCCCAGTTCCCTTTGCCGGTGATTGCCGGTATTGGGCATGAAAGGGATGAAACCATTGTCGATCGGGTGGCTCATCTTCGGATGAAAACTCCTACTGCCGCTGCCGCTTATTTGATAGAGTGTTTTCAGGAACAGGAGAATGATTTGTTGTCTATGCAACATGATTTTATGCTTGGGGTGCAGGAGGTATTGGGGCGGGAACGGCAACGCCAGCTTTTGGCTGCTTCTGAATTTAAACGTTCCGTGCAGGCGGTACTGTCCGGGAATGTCACCCGGTTGAAATTGCTGTCTCAGGGAGTGGAGCATGCGTCGGAGGCGTATGTCCGCAATCGCCGGCATGATTTTGAGCAATTGAAAAACCGGCTGGGGAGTAAAATCTCCTTGTTGTCGGAAAAACAGAAAAACCGGCTTGCGCTTGTGGGCGGTACGGTACGGCAGGAGGTACGGCGCATATTTGCCGAACGGGGACGGAAATTGGAATTGGCGGACAATACGGTGCGACTGGTCGATCCCCGGAAAGTGCTTGCCCGGGGGTATTCCATTACCCGTTTCAAGGGAAAGGCGATAAAGGGGATTGATGAATTGAAGCCGGGCGATTGTCTGGAGACTGAAACAGCGGGGGGAATCGTTAGAAGCGAGGTGGTGTAATAGTTTGTAAAGTTCATAAGGTTTGAAAGTTTATAAAGTATATAGGGGTGTCTGATTTTTAATGAAATAAATCAAAATGGAAGAAAAGAAATTGAGTTATAAGGAAGCGATGACCGAGATTGAGGACATTGTGGCTAAATTGGAAGACAACCAGTTGGATGTGGACGAATTAAGCGGAAAAGTGAAACGGGTGTCCGAATTGATTGCCTATTGCAAGTCGAAATTGCATGAAACGGAAGAAGAGGTGGAAAAGATATTGAAATCAATAGACGACTGATTCCGGTTATGAAAAGAAAAGGGGTGTTGTTGCTATGCTTTTTGTGCTGTGCCTGGTGGCTTCCGGCACAAAACGGGCAGGCATTGCGGCAATTGTTGCAGACCGAGGGATTGAAGCGGGCTGCCATCGGAATTTCCGTCAAGTCGGTTGCGGACGGTGAAAAGGTGGTGGAATATCGTCCGGATATGGCGTTGACTCCCGCTTCGGTGATGAAATTGCTGCCCACCTGGCTTGCTTTGCGGGAGAAAGGGGAAAACTATCAATATCAGACCCCGGTTTATTATTCCGGAGCATTGAAGGACAGTGTCTTGGAGGGGAATATTGTCGTGGTTTCCCAAGGGGATCCTACTTTGGATTCCAAGTATTTTCCCAAACACGCCTTTGTCCGGGCTTTGGTGGCTGCTATTGAAAAAAAAGGTATCCGCCGGATTCAGGGGAAAGTGATTGTGGAGAACGCCTGCAAGGGATGTCAGGTTCCGGGCTCCTGGCCCTGGGAGGACGTTTCCAACTATTATGCGGCGTTGTATTTGCCTTTTAATTACAGGGACAACATGTTCACCCTCCAATTCTGTTCCGGAGAGGCGGGAAAACCGGTGAAACTGGTATCGGTGACCCCTTCTTTGCCGGGGGTGGAAATCCGGAACGAGGTGACGGCTGCCGCCGGTAAACAGGATAATGCCTGGATTTTTGGAGGTCCTTACAGTTCGGTGTTGTGTGTGCGGGGAACCATTCCGGCTCATCGTCCGGTTTTCAGGGTGAAAGGGGCGATGCACGACCCCGCTGCGGTATTTGTCGCCGAATTGGAAAGGGCGTTGCTTGAGCGTCATATCCGGATAGACCGAGGGGAGATTGCCGGTGAGAAGCGACAGGAACTGATAAAAATCAATTCTCCCGTTCTTCGGGAAATCGTGTTCCATACGAATAAATCCAGTGTCAATCTGTTTGCTGAAGCCTTGGGAAATTTGGTGGCAGGGGACGATTGGGTGGTTACCGTTGCTGAAGCGTTGAGGCGGAACGGTATCAATGCTTCCGGGATGATTTTGAAAGACATTTGCGGACTTTCTCCGTTGAACGCCGTGCCGGCTCAGGTGTTTACCGATTTGCTGGTGCACATCGGACGGCAGAAACAAGCGGCTTGGGTAAATTCATTGCCCGAAGCGGGTGTGGACGGCGGATTGCTGGGGTATTGCCACGCCTCGCCGGAGTTGAAGAACAGGCTGAGGGCGAAAACGGGATCAATGTCCGGCGTTCGTTGCCTGTCCGGATTCATTACCCGGAAAAACGGGGAACAGCTGGCTTTTACCATTTTGGTCAACCATTATACTTGTACGACGGCAGAACTGCAAAAAGCCGTTGGACAGTTTTTGAGTACTCTTTTGTAGTGTGGATTTGCTTTGAAAATGGCGTATAAAAACTGAATGACTGAAAAGCCATTCAGTTTTTAATTTTTAGAAATTCTTTTTTTCAGTTGATGATTTCCCGACCCATAAAGCCTTGCAATACTTTCGGCAGGCGTATGCCTTCCGCGCATTGGTTGTTTTCAAGCAGGGCTGCCACGATGCGAGGGAGTGCCAGGGAACTGCCGTTCAACGTGTGGC
>CAYNXE010000274.1:0-2568 GCA_964400995.1 uncultured Odoribacter sp. | reverse complement strand
CATTGGACGGAGGGAAATATTTTCACGACAAAACCAGATTCTTCAACTCTGGTAAGCCTTCTTATGATATTATTGTAGATAATATTTTTGAAATAGCGAAATTCAACATGAATGTCGTGGTCAGAATAAATTATACTCTACAGAACTATCAGAGCATTACAGAAATTTTTGAAAGATTTAGACTTATAGATCCTTCAACAAGAGTAAATCTAAGTATAGACCTTCAACCGGTATGGCAGGAGAATGAGAATCTTTCTTCAAATCATGAACATAAAGAATTTCTCAGCAATATTAAAAAGAAATTTGAGATAGCCGGATTTCCCGTCTCGCACAAGGCTGTATTTAATTATGTCGTTAATTCTTGCTATGCCGATAAACGAAATGAGGTGCTAATTAACTATAATTTAGATGTTTTCTCTTGTACTGCACGAGACTTTATAACTGAACAAAGAATGGGAAAGTTGTTGCCAGATGGACGCGTCAGGTGGGAAAACAATTCGTTAGAAACAAAAATGAACTGCAAATTTAAAAAATCAATATGCAGGCGATGTAGAATAGCACCAATATGCGGAAGTGGTTGTAGAACAAAAAATTTGGAGAACCCGCATGAAAACTGCAATTTAAATTTGAGCGATGATCAGATTGATGATTTGATTTTAGAAAGGTTCGAGCTTTATTATATAAATCCAAATACTGAGTTACAATGAGTATGTCTAATTATTTCCGTATACAGATTGTTTTATTGGCTTCACTTTGTAATTTCGTTTGCTTCGGTAGCGGTGAAAGTGTCGCTTCTGATAGTCTGGCAACCGATACCATTGCGCTTAAGGAGATCTCTGTGCAAAATGATGCGGTCACTATCAATAATAACAAAGTCACTATTGTTCCCACTACCACGGCTAAAAAGCTTGCAACTGACATCAAATCGTTAGTTCAACTTACTAAATCAGGCATTTTTTCAATTGTTGACGGTAAAATTACCGTTAATGGCAAACCTGTCACCATATCAATTAACGGTCAACTCGCAGATGATATTGATATGCGTACCTTTTGGGCTAAAAACGTTATCAGGTTAGAATATCTTAAAAATTCTGACAACCCCGCCTATCTTGGCGCTTCAGACGTACTCAATATTGTTATGAAAGAGTATGCCGTAGGTGGACTCACCAGATTAAATGCCGATCAGAAGATTCCGTTCGATGGCGACTACAATGTAGCCTCAAAGTTAGTTTACAAAGCTCTTACAGTTAACGCTTTTGCTAATTTTAAAAAGAAAAATGAGATATCTCACAGCGAAGAAAACACTGAAGAATATCAAGATGTATGGTTCAAAGGTGATTTCTACCCGCTGCTTTCTCAAAAAGAAAACACGAAGAGTGACAGTAGGAACAATCAGATTTCCTCCGGTATAAACTTTAGACAAAACAGCGAAAAATTTCGTTCTGTTCATTCCGCGTCGTATTTCTCTACCAACAACCACCATAATGAAAGCGGACAAACCGAAATTGTTCCTGAACTCTTTAGCAAGACTTTGTTACAATCCTCATCTAAGGATCACAGTAGGAGATTCAATTTCCAAGGATTTTATCAATTATTCTACAATGATAAGTTATCATTCTCGGGTCTGTGGTCTTTCACAAGAGATCTTAACAATCGCAACAGTCTTTACGACCTCTCTGACCAATCTTTGATCATAACGGATGTAAACGAGAATTCATCGAATTTTTATTCAAATTTGTACGCATACTATAAGCCTGCCCGAAATTTCTCTTTCTCCTTAATGGTTACTGAACGCTACTCTCGATTTAATGCACATTACACCGGAAACAGTGAGTCGTACCAGCTCCACACCAGCAACGACAATAACTTTGTCCTTTCAGCAGACTGGTATCCTGTTGAAGCACTTAGTTTGAGTATGCAAGCAGCAGTCAATATCTCCAAACGTTTTGTAAACCACAGCAATGAGTGTAAAGAGGTGTTGCCCTTAGTCTATCTATCGGCATACTATGCCCTCAACAATAAGAGTAATGTTCAAGCCTATCTTTACTATCGCAAGCAACAACCGATGGTTAATACATTGAATGAATTGATCTTACAGCAGAGCCTGTTGAAATGGATTTTGGGAAATCCCGGATTGAAAGCTCAACAATTCTGTAACTTTGACGCATTATATTATTACCGCCCAAGCAGCAATTTGAATTTCGGCTTGTCAGCAGGAGTAAGGGTGAAGACTAATCAATCTTTTTTATCTTATACGGCCGGCGGCCCTAAGTACGACGGCATAATCGGAGAATACAACAACGGCTCGACCGAAGAGAATTATAATGCTCAATTGAATTCCAATATTGAAATCATTAATAACTCCGTTTCATTTACACCTGTGTTAGACTTTCAGTACTACAGAGTGAAAGGAGTAAAGAATCTATTCTGGTTCAGACCCAAACTATTTGTGGATTATACCATTAAAGATACTCGAATTTACGCTTCATGCTCCGCTCCTGAAAAAATATTAATGAATGTCGGTAATGAAATCCTGAGAACATACTGGCAGTATGATTTTGGTGCTGA
>CAYNXE010000273.1:400-2577 GCA_964400995.1 uncultured Odoribacter sp. | reverse complement strand
CAGGAGAATTGTCAAGGTCGGTGACACGGTGGTCTACAAGTCCACAGCGACCTCTAAATTTGACTTGATTGACGATACGCTTTTGAAAACCGTGAGGAGGACGATGATTGAAATGGAGGACTGTGGCGACCTCAGAGACGCTGAGTGGAATGACATTGTCATTTCCGAAACTTTTTGAGAGATTTTTCAAGCTCTTGGTGTATGGGGTCGTCTTCTAAAATACCATATATTTTGCCGCAATTAGAGCAATATATTACTCTAATTGCACGAAAGTTATCTATGCGATGTCTTGTACTTTCTAAATGGTTTATATCGCAGCCACAAGGGCATTTTGGTTCACACATATCATTCCAATTATATATGTGCAAAGTTAGAATAATAATGGGTAACATTCAAATATAAATAGAATTTATCGTATTTTCACAGCTCTATTTTATTTGGTGTAAAGTTGTATATAAGTGCCTTATTTTTTTACCTCTCCTATCGCCTTTATTCTTTTCAACAAAGAAGGATGTGAATAATATACCCATTCATAAAGCGGATGCGGCGTAAGATTGCTCAGGGACTTCACCGATATTTTCTTCAATCCCGAAATCAGGCATTCTCCGTCGTAATGCTCTGCCGCAAAGCGGTCCGCCTCGTACTCGTTTTTCCTGGACCACACATTCATGAACAAACCCAGCACCATGCTTATCGGCGTGTACAATACGGTAAATGCGACCAGTCCCAACTGGAAATACGCCTTGTCGCCACCCAAAGCCTCCGACAACGCCGGCTGGTTCACGAACAGCGAAAACAGCCACAGAATGATTCCCGTCTGCAACAGGGACGCCAACATGAATTTCAGGGTGTGTCTTTTTTTGTCATGCCCCGCCTCGTGCGCCAAAACCGCCACGATTTCCTCCTCCGTCAGTTCCTGTATCAACGTGTCATACAATACAATCCGTTTTTTAGGGCCGAATCCCGTAAAATAGGCATTCGCCTTGGTTGTCCGCCTGGAACCGTCTATCACATAAATATCCGTCAGTCTGAATCCGACCTTTCGGGCAAAGCCGTTGATTTTGTCCCTCAGGCTCCCCTCTTCCAGCGGAGTCTGCTTATTGAACAAAGGAACTATCAATTGCGAATAAAACATCGTCATAAATACCGAAAATACGGTCATACCGCCCCACGCATACAACCAGAACCACGTCCCCGCCCATTCGTAAAACCACACCACTGCCGCCAGGAGCAATCCCCCGATTATGGCAGATAGCAACATGCCTTTCAGCAAATCCGCCACATACGTTTTTCGGGTTGTCTTGTTGAACCCGTATTTCTCCTCGATGCAAAAAGTGGCGTACCAATCAAAGGGCAGACTGAGAAGTCCCGAAGCCAAGGCAAGTCCCGCCATAAAAACCAACGTCTGGAGAATCGGATGGTCCACTCCGGCAACCACGACCGCATTCCACCAGCCGAAACCTCCCATGCACAAGAACACCAGCATGACGACAAAAGAAAAAGCGGAAGCCAGCAATTCAAAACGACCGTTTTCACACTTGTAATTCCGGAAACGCTCGTATTCCTTTTCATCATAAATACCTTTCAATCTCTCCGGCAAGGTCAGCGACATCGCCCGCCGGTTCAGTCCCTCCAAAATCCTCTCCATCACAAACTCCGCACACAAAAAGACTACAATGACAATAAAAACAATTTCACTATTCATAAATCCATATTTAAATCCTCCCCCTCAAATCCATTTACAAAGATAGGGCAATTTTCAACAGATTGCTCCCTGAATCCTAAGATTGTCCAATACACGACGGTGCCAAATCGTGCATAAAATTACCCGATTTGGCACCGTCGTGTCAATATTTTCACTATCTTTGCAATAAAACAAACCAGTTATGATAATCGGAAGAAAAAGAGAAATAGCTTTGCTCGAAAGAGCCTACGAGTCGGAACGCTCTGAATTCATAGCCATTTATGGAAGACGAAGAGTCGGAAAGACATTTTTAATCCGCCAATTATTCGGGAATAAATTTGCGTTCACTTACTCGGGAATGCCCAATGTCTCGACAAAAACACAACTTCATAACTTTTACAAGGAATTGAAAGCCCAGGGCTGTTCGACAACTGTATCTCCTCACAACTGGACAGATGCTTCTACTCACTATGGTGATGGTTTTGCCAAAGCT
>CAYNXE010000273.1:0-390 GCA_964400995.1 uncultured Odoribacter sp. | reverse complement strand
GAAACCCAACCATTAGGCAAAAAAGTGGTATTTTTGGATGAGCTTCCATGGATGGACAGCAGACAATCCAGTTTCTTGCCGGCTTTCGAACATTTCTGGAATGGCTGGGCATCAGCAAGAACCGACATATTACTAATTGTATGTGGCTCAGCAACTTCCTGGATTGTAAAGAAAATCCTGCGCAATCGCGGAGGTCTGCACAACCGTCTTACCAACCAAATTTGCCTTCAGCCTTTCAATCTCAAAGAGTGCGAAGAATATGCGACAGCACTGAATTTACCTCTTGACCGACAAAAAATCATAGAGGCGTATATGATTTTCGGCGGAATACCAATCTACTGGTCATTGCTTGAAATAAACAGAAGTTTCGCTCAAAACATTGACAAAATA
>CAYNXE010000272.1:0-2594 GCA_964400995.1 uncultured Odoribacter sp. | reverse complement strand
TCGCTTCCGAAAAAGCAAGCCGTTCTTAGGCGTAATTTCAAGCATTAAGCCGGTATCAAACCTGAAATCAAAATCAATACCAACAAGCCCAGAATGGCGTACAACTCGGGGAACACAGCCAATACCATGGTCGTACCGAATACGTTGTAACCGCTTCCGATAGCCACAATACCGTTAGCACAAACTTGTGCCTGACGAATGGCTGAAAACAAAGCGACCAAGCCCAAGCCCAAACCTGCTCCAAACACGGCAGCAGCAGCATACCAGCTCATTCCCGGTACCAGGTAGGCACTCAACAGGAAGTAACCCACAAAACCGTACAATCCCTGAGAAGACGGCAGGGCGGAAAGACCGATATACTGACCTGACGCGCCCGGATTCTTTTTCAAAGCACCTACTGCAGCATTACCACAAATAGTTACACCATAAGCACTTCCGGTTCCAGACAAACCTACCATCAATGCAATTCCTAAATAAGCTAAAACAATTGGTTCCATAATTTCAAATTTTACTTGTTTATTTTATTATGATTATTTTTCTACTACAACTCTTCGGCGGAAAGGCGCATATTTCTTGCCACCGCCTTCAAAACTCGCATTCTTGTAAAACTCCACAAAAGTCAAGCGCATGGGATGTACGAAAGCGCCAATCATACACAGTCCGAAGTTAATGGCATGCCCCACCAGCAGAATCAAGAATACCGCTATAAAGCGCAGCACAATCGGACAGGATGCCGTCAAATCAAAAGCGAGGGTATTGAATACGCCTCCCAAGATACTTCCGGTCAATCCCAAGGCAAACAAACGGATGTAAGAAAGCGTATCTCCCAGCAATCCCGTCGCCATGTTATAAGTTCCCCACAAGGCGGAGCCGAAATTCATCAGCACCCCTTTGCCCGGAGAATTCATAAACAGCACGACAAAGGCGCAAACGGCAATCAAGGCATAAAGGACATAGACCAATACGCCGGGCAATGCCACGCCCCCGGCAGGCAGTCCAAAAGTGACGCCCAACAAGATCAGGAGCACCACCCAGGCAACCGTCGACATGGCATACTTGAATCCGAACTGCTTGGTCAGCTTGGCGGCACTCAGGCACATTCCAAAAAGAATCTGGAAGATACCGATGACCACCGCCACAATCATCATCGGATTATAGCCGTTCAAATATTGTCCGTAATTCGCTTCCGTCACAAAATACTGCTTTACTCCTTTCAGCCAGGACCACTCGACGGCATCCAGCGCCATTCCGAAGAACGAGCCTGTCAACACCCCGACCACGATGGTCGCCATGCCCAGGTATTCTCCCAGCACCAAATATCCCTTCAAAGCAGGCGCCGCCTTTCGAGCCAGCAAGAAACAAGCCAGCCAAATCAGCAAACCGTATCCACCGTCTCCCATACACAAGCCAAAAAACAGCATGAAAAAGGGAGCAAAAAAGGGCGTAGGGTCCAGTTCGTTGTAATTGGGCAGCGCAAACATCTCCGTTATGGGTTCAAAGAGCCGGGTAAACTTGTTGTTCTTCAACAGCACGGGAACATCTTCGTCAGGGGTCGGTGCGGAAAATTCGTAATACACCTGACGTTCCTGCAAAAAGGTTTCCATGTCTGCCACCTGATTTTCAGGCAACCAGCCTTCCAAGGCCATCACTTTCTCCTCTATCACTTCCTGGGAAGCATTCTCCACCTGCATAAAATCCGCCACCTCGCTAATGGTTTCCCGATAATGCTTCAGACGCTTGATGGAATCAACGGCAATCTCATTCAAATGGGCAACCAGTCGCTCCTGTTCTTCCTGCAACTGCTTCATCGCTCCCCGAAGGCTCTCTTCTGATTCCTGCGGAAAGACAAAAGCATCGGCATCGGGTCTCTCCTGCTCTCCGGCAGGCGTAACCGTGACAAAATACTTCTGGCCTCTCTGCTCGTTAATCACCGTAGCCTGGAACTGTTCCTCCCATTCCGGCATATATTTCCGGTCGGGAACGGTAAAAAACCGCAAGTCCCAACCAGCCTCAGCCAGCCCGTCAACACGTTCCTTGGAAAAATGTCCCCAAGGCTCATACAAGGCAATCTCTTTCTCCAATTCACCCAGCCGGGCGGCAATCTGGTCCTGGCGGCGATATTGTTCTTCTATATAAGACAGCAAATCCTCCTCGGAGACCTCCGCTTTTCCGCTTTCCTCCTTCATTCCCCGGTTCTCCAGCGCACGAATCACTTCACCAATCCGTTTCACGAAACGCAACTTCACCTGCAAGGTCTCATCCTCGGCGGAACGCTGCTTGTCCTCATAGATGTGAACCACTCCTCTCTCCCGTAATTCTTCCAGGAATTTCTGATAATCTTGATAAAAAATCATCAGAGACAATTTTCGCATAGGTACTATCATGACTCGTCCTCCATTGCTTTACGGGTTTTCACAATCTTCTGAGCCGACTTTGAAAGATTCTCCTCATCCTCCAAGAAACGTTTGATTTTCCGAATCGCCTCCTGGAAGCCCGGAATCTGTACTTTTTCATACAGATTCACCTTTTGAGTCGTTTTCTTTCGAGCCCGGTCCAAAAGCTACATTTTACGCATATAAAATTACCTCTCCAAA
>CAYNXE010000271.1:0-2647 GCA_964400995.1 uncultured Odoribacter sp. | reverse complement strand
AACGACTATGCCTTCAACACCCGAAGAGCCTTGCTGACGCTGATCGGCCAAGGAGATTCGCTTTTCATTCACAGCGACACGCTTTCCGTAAGCAAAGACAGCTTGGGAAACAACGTCATGAAAGCCTACTACAATACGAAATTCTTCAGTAAGGAATTGCAAGGCAGGTGCGATTCCATGGCGTTTCCGGTGGCAGACTCCACCGTTTACCTGCATGGCACCCCCATTGTCTGGGCAAGCGGCAACCAGATGACGGCTTCGACCATAGACATGCACATGTCCGATAACCAGGTTGACCTGTTCCGCCTGAACACCAAGGCGATGATTGTCAACCAGGTGGATTCCACCATGTATAAGTTGCAACCCGACCAGAAAGAAAAAATGTTCAATCAAATCAAGGGCAGCAACATGACGGGGTATGTCCGCAACAACGAATTGCGTTCCGTATGGGTCAATGGAAGCGGAGAAGCCATATACTACCCCGACGACAAAGGCATCATCATCGGATTGAACAAGGCAAGCAGTTCGAATATCCGTATCGAGTTACTGGACAAGAAGATTCAAGACATCACTTTTATCAACAAACCGGAAGGAACGCTGAACCCGCTGTTCATGGTTCAGCCCGAAGACCAGAAGTTCAAGGAATTCCAATGGCACATCGATTTGAAACCCTTGGAAAAAGAAGATATTTTCAAAGAATAACGGAAATGAAAGGCACAAAAAAGAGGAACCGGCAAAGTTCCTCTTTTTTTGTCACAGGTCATTCCTGGAAATAAGCGGAATACTGATTCCAGAATCGCTCGTTTTCCGGAATATCTTCATAATAGATTCGTCCCTTGATAGCCGTCGGATTCGTGAAATTCACCTGTGTGGTCACAAATTCCATTTTTCCCTTAACCTCCTCGCCTTCTTCCTGGTAACTGTAATCGATATTCACCCCGCTCAGGAAATAAACCGATTTCAGTTTCTTGTAAACGGTAGTCATCGTCATGGTCACGTCGCTTTTGGGCTTTTCATTGACGACCACCAAGTTTCTGCCCAAGGCATTGAAATCCCGGGAAGTGATTGTAGTCACATTCTTCATGACCGCAAAATCCTTCAAGTTAATGTAAATCTCGCCTGAATAACCGGTTACTGCCGGGTCTCCTGTCGTGGAAATGGACGGATTGACCGCCGTATAAGCGATGATTTGCACGGAATCGCCCTCATAGACCGTCTTTCCCTTGCTTTTCAGCTTGTAATCCCTGGAATTAATAATGTCCAGCACATTGCGGGTATTCCTGACAATATCCGCAACGAGTATGTCATCCAGGCACGTCAGACCGTCCAGAATGGAACTCGCCGGTTCACTGCGCCGCACCTCGTTGTATTTGTAATTGACCTCCCGGAAAGCCGTCTCCGGATTATCCCTGTGGTATCCGCCCGCATCGTAAATGGTAACAGTTGCCTCTTTTACTTTCTCAGTTTCTCCCCGACCGGTTACGTATTTGAAATAGCCGTCGTACTGATAAGGACTGGCGATATAATTCTTGCCGATATTTGAAACCACGTTCTGCAACATCTTTTTGTAGATCAGCAATTCTCCGTACACATCCACCTCTTTGATGCCATAAGTGGTCGGATTCAGTTTGATTTTCAAATCCGGCTTGTCTCTGACCTCGTACACTTTCAATTCCACAGAGGTATATCCAATGGCAGAAACCCGGATTTTATAAGTCGCACATTTATAAGGCACAACCAGTTCAAAACTGCCGTCCATATCCGAGGCGACCCCCAACACCGTTCCCAACACCCCCAGATTGGCAAAAGCGATCGGTTCCCCCGTCCGCCCGTCTACCACAGTTCCCTGTATCCTGATTTTACTGTCATTCTGCGCCCGTCCGACCGTCAGAAAACCCAGAACCAAAATAAAACATGCAATCAGCTTCTTGTTCATAATCGTCTATACTTAAGTAATTCAACCCAGTTTTATGCTACTTTCTATTTTATTTTATATATTTGCCCCAAAGTAAGCAATTATAATGCTGAAAACCAAAATGTGCAATAAATAATTAGAGCGACACTATATGAGAAAGGCGGTATTATACATCGGAGGAATCATTTTAACCCTGTCCTTGTTCAACTCGTGCGTATCCAAGAAAAAATACGAAGAACTGGCAAGGGCGAAGCGGACAGTCGACCACAATCTGGCGGAAACCAAGAAACAAAAGGAGAAGCTCGAAAAAGAACTGAAATCCGCCAAGGATGAATTCAATGCCATCCGCTACAAGCTCACCGAAAACAATGCGACCAAAGACAAGACCATCGACCAATTGTATAACAAGCTACGTTCTTTGGAAAGCAAGCAGATTGAATTAAAATCCGAGTTAAGCAATGCCGCCGACCAAATCAAAACGACGGCGCAATTTTCAGGAGAACACATCGCATCCCAGGAATCCACGTTGCAGAAAGTGAGTGCAGACCGGGATCAACTGCGGAAACAACTGACGGACGTGCAAACCGAATTGGAGTTTGAGAACCGGAAACTGAAAAGCGAACTGGAAACAGCCGCCAGAAACGCCCAAGGCCAAGAGGGTGAGATTGCCAAACTGAAAACGGAGGTGGAAGAAATGAACAAAAAACTGAACTGGATTCGAAAAACCAAAGC
>CAYNXE010000270.1:0-2656 GCA_964400995.1 uncultured Odoribacter sp. | reverse complement strand
AACGGGTTTGTTCGCCTTTATTGTGTCCAACCGGAATCGTGAGGACCATCGCCGGAGCCTGGTGCCTTTCAGCGGTATCGGCAGCATGGCACTGGGGTTGCTGTTGCTTTGCTATGCAAAGTCTTTCACGACCATTTTCATGTTTATACTGGGCTTTATTCTGGTTGTCGCCGCAATCGGTCAGTTTGTCGCTTTGGCTACGGCACGGCAATACGGAGCGGTTTCTCCGGTATCCTATTTGTTCCCGGTTTTAATCTTCATTGCCGGCATCGTGGTGCTGTTCGACCCGTTCGCTTCGGCGGAAGGCGTTTTGATATTTTTCGGCATTGCCGCCATTTTTTATGGCATCACCGATTTGATCAATCAATCTGTAATCCGGAAGATGAGGAGAACCGCCGAGGAACAGGAACGGATTGAAAAAATGGAGACGGAGCCGGAAGTGGAGGATGTGGAATATGAGGAATTATGACCGATGTTTCAACCCTTTCAGAGATAAGAGAGCAATACCCCGAAAAAATAGATGAACACAGCAATGATAACGCCTTTCGAGGCGTTATTTTTGTTTAGACGCAGAAACAGGTAAAACAGGGCGAGGTCTGCGAAGAACACGCCCAGCGCGATGATTTTGAATTGTAATTTCAGCATCACCGCCTGTTGTATAAATCCCCATAGGCTCAAATAGCGAAACCGGAAAATCCAAAAGAGCAGGACGATTAGCAGCGGGGCAATCAATCCCGGAATCACCCCCCAAAGGATACGGTCTTTCATGAGAAGGTGATTGGAATGAAACAACGGGGTACGTGAAAATTGGGCTTTCCCGTGTCAATGGGTGCCCATGACAAGTAATGGGGTGTTGATAGTTTGTCGCCGCATTTGTACAGGTTGGCTTGTGCCGTCACTCCTTTCCATTGCCGGATGTCGTGCTTGAAGAGGGCGGATGCGGGGATTGCCACGGTCAGCGTCCACGGTTGTCCAAGGCTTTTTTCTTCAAAATTTTCTTTTCCCAGCGAGGAGAGACGTTTGATGGACTGCATGATTTCGGGTGCGGCATGAACGGCATGGGGACGTTCTTTTCTAAAGCCCAGCAATGCCTTGCCGATGCAGGTAAATTCAAAGTTGTAATAACCGGTATCGTCCAGTGCGATGAAAAATTCGACGCAGGAGTCGGTCCATACCTCCCCGTTGTCTTCACGGATAGCGGCGAGGGTGCCGGCTTCTTCTACGGAGAAGCGGATGAACAGTTCCGTGCCGTTGTGTGCCATTTGAAAACTTGCCTGCGGCTTTTCGGGGAATGCTTCGGGCCAGTTGACGCAACCGATGATGTGGCGTTCGGTTGTGGAAAGCGTTTCAGCGACGTGATCCAGGTTGTCGGAATGCAACGTCCGGTTTTCAGGTATAACCACCATGATGTGAGATGAAATGAATGGAAAAAAAGAAGTGTGCCCAAAGGTTCTCCTTTCGACACACTTCCAATATACATTTTATTTAGTCCTGATTTTGTATCCGGCTACACCGTAGTAAAGGATAAACAGGAAGCAGGGCAAAGCCAGCCAGTAAGCACCTTGTGCGCCGAAGCTGTCTTTCAGGAAACCGAAAACGGTGGGGATGACGGCACCTCCGGCGATAGCCATGGTCAGCAGTCCGCTTCCGGATTTGGTGAATTTACCCAGGTCTGCCATTGCCAGCGGCCACAAGGCGGGCCACATCAGCGAACAACCCAGTGCCATCAGGAAGATTGCCCAGATAGAGAGCGTTGCGGGCATCAGTACGATAGCCAGTGAACCGGCAACACCGATGCAGGCACAGATTCTCATCGCCATGTCTTGGGTCAGGTATTTCGGAATCAAGATGATACCGCAGATGTAACCGATCACCATGCCGATGCTCGGAATCCACGCATACCGGTCGGGGTTGGGCAACTCCAAGGCGGCGGCATAGTCTACTGCCGTACTCAATGACAAGGTTTCCACCCCGACATAGATGAACAGGGTCAAGGCTCCCAAAATCAGGTGCGGGAATTGCCAGATGGACGTTTTGTTTGCTGCATAGGGGCAGTCGGCGGTGTCCGTTTCGTCTTCACCGGCGGCTTTCACTTCGGGAAGCGGAGCCATCAGGGAAATGATGCCCAACAGGAAGAATACGCCGATGATGATGTAGAAAGGCAGGTACAAGTCTGCAATCTGCACGTTGGTCTGATCTGCCACAACGAGGGCGAAGAACAAGGGGGCTACCGGCCAGGCCAGTTTGTTGCAGATACCCATGATGCTCATTCGCTTGGCGGCGCTTTCAATCGGTCCCAAAATGGTGATGTACGGATTTACCGATGCTTGCAGGAAGGCGTTGGCTGCACCGCTGATGAAAGAAGCGATCAGGAAAAGGATGAAACTTGCCTGCATGGCTGAAAGGACAAACAGCACGAAAGCAACGGCGAAAATCAAAAATGAGAGCGCCATGGTTCTTTTATAGCCGATTGCGGCAATTGTCCTGGATGCCGGATAACCGAAAATCAGGAAAGGCAAGAAAGTGGCTGCCAACAGCAAGTAAGCGACTCCCGACGGCAGGGACAAGGCTCCCTTTAAGGTCGGAATTAAAAATGAGTTGATACCCAATGCGAATCCGATCGCAAAAAACATCATTCCGACAAATGCTAACGGAA
>CAYNXE010000269.1:0-2663 GCA_964400995.1 uncultured Odoribacter sp. | reverse complement strand
TGACTTCTGGTGTGCTTTCCGGATATCTATATAGTTTTCACTATTTTCCCTCATGGAATAATGAAAGTGTTGTACCGAATGGGGTAGAATCCATGCCGGTAACAGTGACTGAGTATTATGAGGGCATCTACGATGATTATAATCATCCCTCCACTGGTTTGGATGAAGACATCCGTGGAAAATTATATCCTCATTATGCTGTCATGCCCATCAGTTGGAATGCAGCTTCGGTCTGGGTGCAGGTATATGTGCCTGTAATGGAGACCATCAGTGCGGGAAGTGGAAAGCAGTATGCAAGGCTGTTGTTAGACTGGGATACGCTAAAAAAGACAGAGGAAAAAGCAGAGGATATAGTTACTTCTCCGGCAGACTCTTCATCAGGCATCGTGAATGCTCCAGTGGCAGCCACTACACCAGATAAAACAGCGACACCACAAACAGAAAAAAGTGACACTAAGAATGGGTCAGGAAAGACCAGCGGGACGGGAAATAAAAAGTTGAAGGTCAGTTCCCTGAGTGATGGTACATATACGATTACCGGAGAGATGGTTAAATCAGATAAGAAGACGAAATCCATGTCCAACGAGGCGATAGACCACAATATTATTCTGACAGTAAAAAAAGAAAAGTACAGTCTGACCGTGAGCCTTTCAGGACTGACTGTGGGAAGCTCCAAAGGATATCTCAGTAAATTGAAATATTTTAAGACTGGGTATAAAAAGGATAAAAATGGTGTGCCGACAGGGAAAAAAGCTGATGTTACCATAAAAGCATACCAGAAAGATAATTCGGGTAAAAAGGTGTCAGATTCTTATGGGACGGATTATCCCGCCAAAGTAACATTTCCAATGATTTCGGAAGCAAAAAAAGATGGTTATGTGCCATTGCAGGTATTTGTGCCGATCATGGAGGCGATTAGTGCAGGGACAGGTACACAGCCTGTTTATCTGAAACTGGATTTATCTTCCATCACTGCAGGGAAAAAGAATGTAAAAAGTAATTCCAGTAAAAATGCATCTGGCAAGAAAAATAATTCCAAATCCAGTAAAAGTTCTACCCGTTCTTCAGGAAACCATTCAAAAAAGAATTCTGCGTCTGCTGAGACGAATGTTGTTTCTGATACTGGGAATTTGGTTAAGGGAACTGTGTATTCCTGTCAGATTGTTCCCAGCTATAAACATCCTGTCACTGATAGTGTGGAAGATTCTGGAGGAAAGTCTTCTTATGCTACAGGACAGGGCATGGTAGAGAGTGTTATGGGAACTTCAGGAATGCTGGAAGAGACAGAGAGTGGAGCGTGTTATCTGACGGTGCGTATGAGTCTGATGGATATGACATCGGAGCATACATTTTGGGTGCAGAAAAGAGGAGAGTCTGGGTGGAAATCAGTTTCTGCATTTGTGACACGGACTGGTTCTGATAAGAATGGAAAGACATCGGATTTCTGTTTTTCTATTCCAGATAAAGACAGTATTGTAAAGATATCCATGTATGTGGAACCAATGGGGAGAAACGTAGTTTTTTATGCCTCTCTGAAAAATCTAAAAGCAGGTCGTCCAAAAGATATGAAGGCGACAAAGGTATCTGAAAATGTGGTAGATGTAAACAAGGAGACAGATGATGCCAAAGGGGACGATGTGGCTGTATCGGATTCGCCGGGAGAAACAGAAGATGTTTTCTCTCTTTCTGACACTGGACTTAGCAGCGCCCAGGGATTGAGTTTATCTACAGAAGGAGAAGATGTTTCTGCTATAAACGGTTCGGGCAATACAGAAAAGGATGTGGCTGGAACAACAGGAGCAGGCAGCAATGGAGAGATGTCTTTTGGGAAATGGATTCTTGCGCTGACTTTATCCATGACATTATCAGGTCTTTTGTTGATGTCAGCAGGGGCAGGATTTGTCTACTATTTCCGTCGAAACTGGCGCAGATGGGGAGAGGAGATGACAGATGATGAGGATTAAATCTTGTGTTTGTCTTGTAGTATGGTGCATATTGTCGTTTGCTTTGTGTGGATGTGTAAACCAGCACCCGGAAAATACTGAGAAGCAGAAGGACAGTATGCAGACAGATGAGATTTCTTCCGAAAGGGAAACTACAGGAAATGGTAGTGTAGGAAATTCAGATGCCGATAATCTGTCAGTAATGTTACAGATTACTGACGAGAAAGAGAAAGCGGCAGTGGAGGCAGCCAGAAATAAGGTAAAAGAGCTTGGCAGAGAAGCAAAACTAATTGCGACGTCTCCTGCTGTGGCAGATATTTGTGACAGGCTGAATCTTAATCTGGTGGGCGTGTGTGAAACATCTGTTTCGGCACTTCCGTCCAGATATGAGGGAGTAACGACAGTGGGAACAGCTATGAGTCCGGATATGGAAATTATTGCTTCTCTTAGTTCTGACTGGATACTCAGTCCGGCTTCTTTACAGAGTGATTTGCAGTCAAAGTACGAGACGGTAAATACAGAATGGGCATTTCTGAATCTGAAGAGTGTACAGGGGATGTATCGTTCGATTCAGGAATTGGGTACTATTTTTGACAGGGAGACCGAAGCGGAGCAACTGGTGGACGAGTTTACTTCTTTCTATGGTGAATATCAGAAAAAAAATACAGGAAAGCAACATCCAAAGGTATTGATACTGATGGGACTCCCGGGCAGTTATAT
>CAYNXE010000268.1:0-2666 GCA_964400995.1 uncultured Odoribacter sp. | reverse complement strand
ATGAACAATCATCAATTCATTCTCATGGCACGGATAGCCCGTCCGCCACTCCGCCGTTCTCCCTCTTTGGCGTACTTCTCTTCTTCCATTTTGGACTTGTCAGCACCGAGCGTATCGCCGATTTTCGTCTGCAAACGAGCCTTGGAATTCATCAGATTGGCCTTGGCAAAATAATCAGGCGTATCGGCGCATACGCGGTCAATCCAGGCAATGCCTTCCTCCACCAACGCCTTGTCGTCACAAAGAGTCAACGCCTCGATATTACGCTGGAAATAATCCTTGCCCGTTCCGTTCCGGAACAGATTATAAGCAAGCACTTCCTTCATCTTGTCAAGCAGACCGCGGAAATCGCCTTTACGGATGTAAGCTGCCGTATAAAGGTTGGCAAGGGCTTCCGGAGCCGCCGCATGGTCAATGGAAAGAAGATAGGAAAGCATCTCCGCATTGCGTTGCTCGTCAAAGTCCGATCCTTGTCCGGGACGCCACATGGAAAGCGCCATGGAAGCCCCTTTCAGACAATTTTCCAGCTTGTATTCCACCACTTCCTTGCCGGCAACGGCATAAAATTTCTCACGGTTTGCCATCACTTGTTTCAAAGGCGCGGCAAGCGGGTCGCTCACATACTTCTTAATCAGTTCCCAATTCTCCTTCGTGGCAAGTTGTTCATCGGAAAGTTTGCCCAAATATTCGACAGCCACCGTCCCCTGTTCCTCAGTCATATAAGCGGAAGCAAGGGCGGAAAGATAAGTGCCGAGAAACTCGGATCCACGTTCACCGGCCTCGTAACGCTTCATCAGTCCGCTAAGGTTATTCTGAGGATCGTTGGCAGCCTTGGCATTGGCAATCAGACAATCAGCGGAACCCGCTCCCACGAGACGATGAACCACTTGCTGCGTAGCAGGGTCGACAAATACGAGAGTCGGGAACGCCTTTACGGCAAATTGCGTCTTGAGCAGAACGCCGTCGGCATCCTTTTCCATATCGTACTTCGCATTGACAAAGTGAGCATTGAAATAGTCGGCAACGGCATCCTGGGTAAAGACGTTGTTCGCCAGCATCTTGCAGGGACCGCACCAGGAGGTGTAACAGTCAACGAAAATCAGCTTCTTTTCTTTCTTCGCCTTCTTGACCACCTTTTTCCACTCCTTTGTCTGTTCAAAATTGATGCTCCGGTTCTGAGCATCGACGGCAAATGCCGTCATGAGCATAATCAATGCTCCCAAAATCACTGTTCTCATATTCTTCTATTTTAATCACATTACATTCCCATGGCGGGCATGGCAACGCTTTCTTTTTTCTTACCGCTCACCAGTTCCTGGAGCTTGGCGGACAAAGCTTTGTCGCGCAAATTCTTGCCGACAATGCGTCCTTCCTTGTCAAGTACTAAGATATAAGGAATTCCGGAAAACTGATATTGTTTCATCACCTCTTTTCCGGCACCCGGTGCCTGAACTTGTTCCCAGGGCATATTTTCCTCCGTCATCGCCTTCCGCCACGCCTTCTCATCCTTGTCGATAGAGACGCTGAGGAACTCCACGCCTTTGCCGTGGAACGCCTTGTATGCCTCTTTCAAATGGGGTATCTCCGCCCGGCAGGGACCGCACCACGATGCCCAAAAATCAAGCACCAGAATCTTTCCTTTGAAATCCTGAGGTCCTAACTTTCTTTTGCCGTCAGCCGTGGTGAACGAAAAAGCAGGTGCCACCTTGCCTTCCGCCAGACGCTCCCTTTGCGCTTTCGCTTCCGCCATATCCGCCTTATACTTCAAAAGCGGGGCATAGTCCGGATTCTTCGCCTCCAAGCGGGCAAGCACCTGTTCCACCAATTCGGCGTTTGCTTCTCCACGCAACAAAGGCAGAATGGCAAGTACACTATTGCGGTCGCCGTAATGTTCGGCAAGAAACCGCATCCGAGCCTGCGATTCATCACCCAATATGGAATAAAACTTGCCGGAAGCATCCTGCTTTGCCTGCGCATCCAGTCCGGGAATGCCGTACACAAGTCGGGAACCGCCAATCATCAGCTGATAATTGCGGTAAGCGTCCCAATTCATCAAGTTCATCAACTCATTGTTCAAACCGCCACGAATATGCACGTAAGGCGGATTCTTGATTTTGATGCGTGCCGTATCCATACCGCGGAAATCGATTTCCAAGTCCTCATCCTCCGCCCAAAACTGCACGCTCTGCCAACGCTGGCAGTCCAGCGTGTAAACACCCGGACGCTCCACCTTCATCGTCAACTCATACGTCCCGTCCTCTTGCACTTCACAGGAATCAATAATCGTCTTGTCAAAACCGTTCCGCTCGACAATCTGCATCTTGAAATGATTGTCGGGAAATTGTACTTTTCCCTTGATAGTAATGGTCTTTTCCTTTACAGGCGTACACATCGCCGCCGACAGGCAGACCGCCCACACAAAAATCAATAACTTGTTCATACGTGTTATGTTTAAAACTAATTGAAAACAGATTCACATCAAAAACCGCTATTCTGCTGGATGACCCCGCCAGAAATCGTTATCTCATACTGGGGTATCGGGAAATTCTTGCGATTGTCCAGCAACTCGACGTTCCGCAAAGCCCGTCCCGTCCGAATCAAATCCCAACGATAATGCCCCTCGTAGGCAAACTCCCGCCGACGCTCCAGCAGAATCTCGTCAATCA
>CAYNXE010000267.1:0-2678 GCA_964400995.1 uncultured Odoribacter sp. | reverse complement strand
ACACTTGCAAACATTGATAGCCACGGGATTGGAACGGAACACCGACCTCGGCATCGCCCGTCTGCAGATGGAAGAGGCACAGGCCATACTAAAGAATACCCGTCTGTCCTATCTGCCATCCGTTAGCCTGAACCCGCAGGCTGGAGCCAGCCATTACAATGGAGAAACGAAAAAGACCTATAATCTTGGTGCTACCGCCACCTGGGAGATTGATGTCTTCGGCAAAACGACCAACGCCAAACGTGGCGCAACAGCTGCCCTTGAGCAGAGCTGTGCCTATGAACAAGCCGTGCAAACGCAACTCATAGCAACCATTGCCGAGAGTTATTACACTCTACTGATGCTGGACGAGCAACTTGCCATATCCAGACAGACATTGACGAACTGGAACGAAACGATTGCCACATTTGAAGCTCTTGCACAAGCAGGAAAAGCGAACGACGTGGCAGTCCACCAGGCACGTGCCAACCGCTCGGCACTCGAAGCCACCTTGCTCACCATCAACAAAAACATCAGTGAAACCGAAAACAGCCTGTGCGCCTTGCTAAAAGAACCGTCCCACCCCGTTGAGCGCGGTACGCTCGACAAACAGCAGTTTCCCGAAAGCATCACCGCAGGTATGCCCTTGCAACTCCTTGCCAATATTCCTGACGTGCGGAAGGCAGAAGCATCGCTCGCTGAAGCGTTCTATGCCACCAACTCAGCCCGTGCCGCCTTTTATCCGAACCTGACACTTTCCGGTACGCTCGGCTGGACAAACAACAGTGGCGTAATCCTCAACCCCGGGAAATGGCTCTCATCCGCCATCGCCCAGCTTATCGCACCGCTGTTCAACAGAGGCACGAACAGAGCCAATCTCCGGATTGCCAAAGCCCGACAGCAGGAAGCCACATTGCGTTTTGAACAATCGTTGCTCAATGCCGGTAACGAAGTAAATGATGCCATCGCCGCCTGGCAGACTGCCGATGGACGCATTCGCCTCGACCAACAACAAATCAGCGACCTTGAGGCAGCTACGGAGAAAACCCAATTGTTGGTGCGCTACACTTCCGCCAACTACCTGGAAGTACTCACCGCACAACAGTCGCTACTCTCCGCCCGCCTAACCTTGGCACAAGACCGCATTGACAAGATACAAAGCCTTGTATGGCTATACCATGCTTTTGGTGGCGGAATAAAATAGAGGTCTGTCCTTTTTATATGATAATGAAGGCGATTATCAGTCCTATGGTACTTCTAATTACAAATATCATTTACAGTATTCAATAATAACTCTGCCACTAAAAGTGAATTTAAACTCACGATTAGTGGCAGAGTTATTTTTTGATATGTCTCCAAAAAACGAACTTTTTTCCTCTTCTTTATTTTAAATCGTTTTTATCACTTTTGCCGGCACTCCTCCCACCACCGTCCGCGGTGCCACGTCTTTCGTCACCACCGCCCCGGCAGCAACAATCGCCCCGTCCCCAATAGTCACGCCGGGCAGAATCGTCGCATTCGCTCCGACCCACACTTTGTCGCCGATGCGCACGGGACGCGGTCCCATATCCCCTCTGCGCTCCGGGTCCATCGCGTGATTCAGCGTAGCAATCACCACGTTTTGTCCGATAAGCACGTCATCGCCGATAACGATACCGCCCTGGTCCTGAAACTTGCAACCGGCATTGACAAACACCCGTTTCCCGAACGTCAGGTTCTTGCCGCAATCCGTATTAAACGGCGGAAACAGCACGAACGACTCATCCACTTCCCTGCCCGTCAGCTTGGACATCAATGCGACAATTTCCTCCTGGGTATGATAAACAGAATTCAGTTGCATCGTCAGGCGAATCGCCTCCTGGCTCAACCGGTGCATCGCCCCGTGAACAGGAGAACCAGCAGTAACAGTCTTTCCCGTATTCATATACTCGACAAATTCCTGGGTAGTCATTTCTTCCATATCTTCAGTCCTTCGGATTATACATACGCTCGGTAGATTCTACCGGCAAGCGCAAATTTAAGGAATATCTCTGGAGATTCGAACAAAAAGGAGTTAGTAAAGATAATACTTTATTAGTAGTGTCTCAAGCGTCATACGAATAAACAGATGAAACAAGGTGAATATGTTCTTGCCGAAATGATCCGCCTTATCATTTTGAAGCATTATATTCTATAAAACCACCTTTAATTATCATTGTAGGAGTATTTTTTGTTTGCGTAAACCAGAAAAAAACATTGTCCAAACTTAGAAAATTCATTATCTTTACAACTACAAAAAACTAAACCCGATAGCTTGAAAAGTCAGGGGCTACCGGGAATCAACGTTACGAAAGTAGTGAATTTATTTTTAATAGACAAATCTTGTGCGTGAAAAAAGTCATAAAACAAAATGAGATTTTCTGAATTTCAGCATGTATTATCGAAGAAAAGACTGCAACGCTACCTGTTGTCTTGTGACAATGACACTCGGAAGACCATGACTCTCTATAGGTTGAACCTGAATCTGTCACAAGAGGTATTTACCCTTCTGAGCTGCTTTGAGGTAGCGGTCAGGAACGCCATAGACCGCATTCTCATAGCATCCCTTGGAACCGATTGGCTACGCGATACCATACTCCCCGGTGGAGTATTTGATGTACCGGGATGTCGGGATAGTGCAAAAATAATCAGGAAAGCATATAACCGACTTATGCGTAACG
>CAYNXE010000266.1:0-2688 GCA_964400995.1 uncultured Odoribacter sp. | reverse complement strand
CACATGGCATCCACCAGGTCATTGACAAACAACCTGTCCTTCCCGTATTTTTCCGTCAACTGCTCGGTCAGCAAACCGGTGCCGCACCCCGCTTCCAGCAGGCTGCCGGACACGACCGGAACATAGGTGTCCAAAAGCGACATCAGCCGCCGAATTATCGTTTTCTGGGCATAAGCGTAGTCATCATAGCTTTCCGCACTTTTCCGGAACCGGTGCCTTATTTCCGCCTTGTCTATCATATACAAAAACTATTTTCCGACGATTTCTTCCCAGCTTTCAAAGTGGTAAAACGGGAAATGACCTCCCGGCAGCATCCGTATTTCCGTACCTCTCTCCGCCCACCAGGCCTGTTGTCCCGAAACCGGAAAAATCACATCTTGCTCGGAAACATACACTTTATCCCATTCCAGGACACTTTGTAAAACGGCGCTTCCCTCCCGGATGCGACTCAATTCTTCGCAAACCTCACCCAACGGACGATGGGTAAAATCCGTTACCGGATGCTCCGCCCGACCGTCCAGCATTCGGGCAATGAATTTTTCACGTCCTTTTTCGGTCATGCCTTTTTCAGTCAATGCGTAAACCCGTACCGGTATGCCGTAGCGGTCATCCACCGGGCGTTCCGTCCCGTTCAAAGCCACCCGTTTCAACGGACGGATGTTCCGGGTTGACAGAAACTGGGCAGCCGCCCATACCCCCATGGACCAGGCGACAACAGCAATCTCCCGATAAGCATTCAAATCGGGCAACGTCTCCAATTCCAGACTGCGATAATCGTAAAACATCAGCACGTCCGATGGGCATTTCAGGTGCTTCACCGCCCGACCGTCCATGCCCCAACCGTTGAAAAAAAGAATCACCCGACCGTTTCCGGTTTTGTTCAACCACTCTATTCGCATCGTTTTCCGGCTTTATTATTCCAAACACCCCAAAAATTCAAACAGACATTCGTAATCTTCTATTGGAATGGAAGCATTCAACGAAAAACGAATCCGGGCTTCGTTCTTGGGCACGGTGGGGTATCTCACCGGCAAAGCAAAAAAGCCGTTGTCTTGCAACATACCCGCCATATCCAAACTATTCTCGTTTGAACCGCACACCATGGGAACGATGTGCGAACTGCCCCTGGTCTCAAACCCTTTTGTCATCAGTACATTCCGTAAACGTTCCGAAACATCCGCCAATTTGATTCTCAAATCATAAAAATCGGGCATCCGGTTCAAGATAAACCGGGTCCAGGCGACATTCACCGGAGGCAAAGCGGTCGTAAAAATCAAACTCCGCTGCGTATTGATCAGGTATTCCCGGAACAACTCCTCGCAAACCACAAAGGCTCCCATAGAGGCAAATGCCTTGCCGAAAGTTCCGACAATGAAGTCAATTTCCTCTGTACAAGCCTGTTCCTCGCAACAACCCAAACCATTGGTTCCCCGGACGCCAATCGCATGCGCCTCGTCCACATACAAAAAAGCGTCAAACTCCTTTTTTATCTCACACAATTGTTGCAAATCTGCCACGTCCCCGTCCATACTGAAAACGGATTCCGTCACGATAAAGACATTTTCATACTCTTCCCGGTGTTGCGTCAACAGACTTTGCAGGTGTTCGTAATCCAAATGCCTGTAACGTACCATTTGCGCATCGCTCAACCGCAAGCCGTCGATGATGCTGGCGTGTACCAGTTTGTCGGCGACAATCAGGTCGCGTTTCCCCGTCAAAGCCGGAAGTATGCCGATATTGGCATGATAACCGGAATTAAACACCAATGCCGCTTCCTTGTCGTACAAACCCGCCAAATCGTCTTCAAGCATTTTGTAATATTGATGATTTCCGGAAAGCAAGCGGGACGAGGCGGCACTGTAAGCCATAACGTCGGTTTCCGAACGGAACTCCTCTATCAGACGGGGATTGGAAGACAAACCCAGATAATCGTTGGAAGAAAGATTCAGCATCTCCCTGCCGTCCACGTGTATCAGAAAACCATTGTGCACCGTGTCCCGCAGCACCCGGAAATTGCCGGCTTCTTTTATCAATTCCAATTTCTTGCTATATCGCTCCTTGTTCATCGGGATTTATTTTATATCCTTGACTATCTTCAACAATGCACCGGTCAGTCGGCTCAATTCCTCCGGACGGATGATGTAGGGAGGCATAATGTACACCAGTCTGCCGAACGGACGCACCCAGATGCCTTCCTCGACAAATTTCGCCTGCAACACCGCCATATTGACCGGTTCTTTCATCTCAATCACTCCAATCGCACCCAGTACCCGAACATCCGCCACTTGTTCCCAACCGGCAGCCGGTGCCAGTTCCTCTTTCAACTGCCGTTCGATGCCTCCGATCATTTTCTCCAAATCATACCCTTTGACCAAATCAATCGAGGCGGAAGCCACGGCACAAGCCAGAGGATTGCCCATAAAAGTAGGTCCGTGCATAAACACGTAAGGATCTCGGGAACAAATCATTGTCGCCACGGCCTCCGTCGCCATGGTTGCCGCAAAAGACAGATACCCTCCCGTAATGGCCTTGCCGATACACATAATGTCCGGAGTAATTGAGGCGTGCTCTACCGCCCACAGCTTACCAGTCCGACCGAAGCCCGTGGCAATTTCATCGCAAATCAGCAACACCTCATATTGGTCGCACAAAGCCCGGACTTCTTTCAGGTAATCGGCTGAATAAAAC
>CAYNXE010000265.1:857-2792 GCA_964400995.1 uncultured Odoribacter sp. | reverse complement strand
GAAACAACCACAGCCCGACATCCACTATTTTCCACCACAAAACTAAATAAAATTTCAGAATATACGGCACATTCCTTATCTTTGTCTTTGGATTCAAAACACAAAAAACATACATTATGCGATACCTGATCACATTCGTACTGGCGATAACCGCTTTCAGCGCCTGGGCGCAGAGCGATCCGAAAGCCAAAGAAATGCTCGACAAAGCCGCCGCAAAATTCAAGGCCTATTCCGCAGCGGAAGTGAACTTCACCCTTTCCATGGAAAACAAGGCGGAAGACATCAACGAAACCCACGAAGGGCAAGCCTGGATGAAAGGCAACAAATACAAACTGAATCTTATGGACGTCGAAAACTACTACGACGGAACACATATCTTCACCTACATGCCCGAAGTGCAGGAAGTAAACATCAAAAATCCGAACGACGATGAAGAAGAATTCCTGAACCCCACCACGCTGTTCGACATCCACAACCAGGGATTCAGCCAAAAACTGATGGGCACGACCAACGGCATCGCCTACATTGAACTCTACCCGAAAGAAAAGAAAAACTTTGAAAAAATCGGCATTTGGCTCAATCCGGCAACCTCCTCCATTCAAAAAGTGACCTCATTCGGCAAAGACGGCAACAACGTTACCATCACCATCAAAAACATCAAGCAACTCAACCCCGCTCCTTCCGATACCTTCTTCACCTTCGACAAAGACAAGCATCCGGAAGTCGAGGTCATCGACATGAGATAAAAAAAGCCAGCGATGCTGGCTTTTTTTTATACGTTAAACCGGAAGTTCATCATATCCCCGTCCTGCACGACATAATCCTTTCCCTCCACCGACATCTTTCCGGCTTCCTTGCATTTGACCTCCGAACCGTAATGGATGAAATCATCGTATTTGATGACCTCCGCCCGGATAAAGCCTTTCTCAAAATCGGTATGAATAATACCTGCCGTCTGCGGAGCTTTCATGCCTTTCCGGAAAGTCCAGGCACGCACCTCCTTGGGTCCGGCGGTAAAATACGTCTGCAAATTCAGCAAATGATAAGCCGTGCGAATCAGCTTGTTGACTCCTGCCTCTTTCAAGCCCAAATCTTCCAGAAACATCTGCTTCTCTTCGTAAGTCTCCAATTCCGCAATATCCGCCTCGATACCGGCTCCGATAATCAATACTTCCGCATGCTCGTTTTTGACCGCCTCCCTGACGGCATCTACGTATTTATTGCCGTTCACAACCGACGCTTCGTCCACATTGCAGACATACAACACCGGCTTGCTGGTCAGCAACTGCAAGTCCTTGGCTGCCTCCTGCTGCAACTCGTCCAACACCACGGTACGGGCGGAAAGCCCCTTTTCCAGCGCCGCCTTGTAAAGATGCAACACCTCGACCAGACGTTTCGCCACCGCATCCCCTCCGGTCATCGCCCTCTTCTCCTCCTTCTGCAAACGGTTCTCCACCGTTTCCAGGTCCTTCAACTGCAACTCCGTATCGATGATTTCCTTGTCCCGCACCGGATCGACACTGCCGTCCACATGCACGATATTGTCATCGTCAAAACAACGCAACACGTGAATAATGGCATCCGTTTCCCGAATATTGGAAAGGAACTTGTTTCCCAGTCCCTCGCCCTTGCTCGCTCCCTTCACCAAGCCGGCAATATCCACGATTTCCACCACCGCAGGCACGACATTCTGAGGTTGTACCAGTTCCACCAACTTGTTCAGACGCTCATCCGGCACGGTAATCACTCCCACATTGGGCTCTATCGTGCAAAAAGGGAAATTGGCAGACTGCGCTTTCGCATTGCTCAAGCAATTAAATAACGTTGACTTTCCGACATTGGGCAGTCCGACGATACCGCATTGTAAACCCATAATATCAAATTATTTCCATTTTATAACCGAACGGCAAATGTTCGAAGTATTTTGCTATATTC
>CAYNXE010000265.1:0-847 GCA_964400995.1 uncultured Odoribacter sp. | reverse complement strand
TTACCGAATCCCGACTTTGAGAAAACTAATAACATAACCCGTAATTACCGCCGGTAGCCCCACGCACAATCATATTTTCAGTAAATGTAGATGCGATATATTGCAAATCCACCACTTTCCCATTCCCGCTAAACTGGTACTCGGGTAAGACATTTCCTTGAGGCACTCCCCCGACCATGTCAAACAAACGGAGCGTATAATCATCATTCCCTCTCGTTGTCCCGATTACCAAATAATCTTTCGTATAATCATTCTGATAAGGACGCCAATATTTATTCGCCACATAATAAACCGTCTCTCCCGCCTCCAATCCGGGAACAGACACAGGCACCTCGACATTATTCGTCAAAGAATAAGCATACAGGACTCCATCCGTCACGTAATAAATCATCGGAGTGTTCGATGCACACACCGCATAAGTCGCTGCCCGGGCAAAGTTCGTGTTGCTTGCAAACACCTGTACCTCCTGTACCGGATTCGTTGTCCCGTTATGCTTTAATTTATACAATTTCCGCTCTCCTCCCGATGATTCAAACACGGCGTACGCCACGTTTCTGAAAGAGGCATTCGCCGTGTTGTACAACATCCCCATATACAACATTTTATCCTTGATACCATTCGGCTGGTACGATGAAGCATTATTCTCGTACACAGAAACCACCCCGTTCTGATTCACAAACAAAAAACGACCGTTCATCTCATCCCAATACATAAACCCCATTTTCTGCCGGTCGTAAACAGCCCATTTCGAAGCTCCCCGGATGGTATCCGGCACTCCCATAATCCCGCTCCCGTCAGCATTCGCTTTTACATTGTAAACACTGTTTTCAGAAAAATACATGGTCCG
>CAYNXE010000264.1:0-2831 GCA_964400995.1 uncultured Odoribacter sp. | reverse complement strand
GTGCCAATATGCAATACGGTTGTCTGGACCTGTGCGACATCGAAGGCAATACGCTCACCCGGGTGAACGAAATACACCTGAACCGACCGGGCATAAGCGTCCAGTCGAAACGCACACGCAAGACTGGAATGTGGTATCCCGTGTCCTATACACAAAACAACCTGTTCGGCTTCTGCGACCTGACCACTTCCGACGACTGCATCTTCGCCTTGTATTCCGGACGGACTTACCGGCAGCACAAAGGCGATGTAGACAAAGGGCGCATCATACTGGTATTCGATTGGAACGGTACACACATCCGGACCTATCATCTGTCGAACACCTGCTCCTCAATCAGCTATGACAAAGCCACCCATGCCCTCTACGCTTTATCGCAGGAAAAAGGGAAGGCAGAAATCATCACGTTGAACCTATGAAAAAAATAGAGATACTCCTAACCACTTCAACGGTAATCCTTTGCTCGATAGTCGCATGGTATGCTTTCGGCTACCCTGCTTACGACATGGAAACGCTGATGGCATCCCCCACCACGGTTCATTTCGACCAGGATTCCTTGCAGCTGGGAGAGGTGAAATACGGAACAAGCCGCCAAGCCGTCTTCCGGTTCATCAACACAGGAGTCACTCCCTTGATCATACGCGACATACAGTCCGCTTGCGGATGCACTTCGATAAAATGGGATAAACATCCGGTAAAACCGGGAGAAGCAGGAGAAATCTCCGTCACCTTCGCCCCCAACGCTTTGGGTAAATTCACCAAAACCCTCCAGGTTTTGTGCAACGTCAAAGAAAAGGTCATCCACTTGAGACTACACGGAAGCGTCATTGAATAAGATTCAAAAATAAACAGGAACCACAAACGGCAAGTCGCAGAATGTCCCAAATACTCTACCCGCCGTTGGCAGTTCCTGCTTTTTCATGAAAGCAATATATGCGATTATCATATCCCTACGGAGATTTACGGATTTTGGCGCTCATCGGTTACATGATTTACAACCAATCCGTTTATTTCGCTCCCGGCAACGGGTGGACGCTGGGGATTTTGGGATGCACCTGCCTGTATTTGCTGTCACGTTTCCTGCTCATCCTGCACCCCCGGATTCACGTACCGCTCCACCTCGCCCTCCTGCTTTGGGGCATCTGCGAAGCGGTTTACGGCAATCTTCAGCTATACGGCTACTATCCTTCCAACAACGGTTTGTATAAAATGACCGGCTCCTTCTTGAATCCCGGTCCATTCTCCGGCTTTCTCGCAGCCATTTTCCCCCTGGCGCTCTCCTGCGTCCTGCATCCTGCGGAAGATGCCGGAAAAATCCATCGGGTTATCCGGTACACAGCCGGACTATGCCTGTTCCTTACCCTAATTCTGCTTCCGGCAGGCATGAGCCGTGCCGCCTGGGTGGCAGTCGTTACCGGCAGCCTCGTTGTATTCGGCAGTCTTCATTCCCCCCGAAAACGCTTTCAAAGCTACTATCTCCGGCACAAAAGGAAAATGCTCTGGGGATGTTCCGCACTACTCGTCCTCCTGATCGCCGCAAGCGTCAGCATCTATCATCTGAAAAAAGATTCCGCAGACGGACGATTGCTGATATGGAAAATCACCGCACGCCTCATCGCGGAACATCCGCTGACCGGCGTCGGTGCCGGGAATTTCGCAGGCGCCTACGGAGAAGCCCAGGCAGCCTATTTCACAACTGGAGAAAACACCCCGCAGGAAACATTCGTGGCAGGATGTCCGGAATACGGCTTCAACGAATTTTTACAGATTGCCGCAGAACACGGCATTCCTGCCCTGCTTCTTTTCCTGACCGTGCTTGTCTTCGCTTTCCGGAACGCCCGAATAAACCGGCAATACGGCATTGCCGGAAGCCTTGCGGCATTTCTGGCATTCGCCTGCTTCTCCTATCCTTTCAGCGTTCCGCAATCCGCCATTCTGTTTGCCCTCCTGCTGGGTTGCGCCAACAGTGACTTCCGCCACCACCCGGAAACCTGTTGCCGGAAACAACTTCTCTTTACGGGCATTCCCCTGCTCGTTCTCCTTTTTCCACTGTTCCGGACAGGACGGCAATGGCAAATCCGCCAGGAAAGCATAGACTCCTGGAAAGAGGAACAGACCTATTACCACATGCAAATATACGAAGGCAGCGCAGACCATTACCGGAAATTATACTCCGTACTCAAGGACGAACCCAGATTCCTGTTCGAATGGGGACACAGCCTTTCCAAAACCGCATCATACGAGGAAAGCAACCGAATCCTCCGGGAAGGCGCTCGATTCAGTTCCGACCCCATGTTCTGGAACATCATGGGCAAAAACCACCAGGCGCTCAAGCAATACCGGGAAGCGGAAGCCTGTTTCCGCCACGCCGGCGACATGGTCCCTCATCGCCTCTATCCGCTTTACCTGCTGGCGCATCTCTATTTTGAGAGCCACCAGACGGAAAAAGGCATTGCCGCCGCCCGCACGGTCATCTCCCGGACGCCCAAAGTCATGTCGGCCGCCACCGAAGAGATGAAAGCGGAGATGAAAGAAAAATTAAATACCTTTACCCCCTGAAAACGCATCACCCATGAACACCATCCGCTTATTAAGCACCTGTGTGCTATTGCTTCTTCTGACAGCCTGCCATTCCAAAAAACGGGAAATCTCCGCCTTGGTAAAGGCATGGCACGGCAAAGAAATCATACTACCGGACACCCTGTCTTTCAAAGTGCAGGGCAGAGACACCGCTTGCCCCGATTTTCTTACCGCCCGCCATAAAATCCTGCACTACATCGATACCAGCGGCTGCACCTCCTGCCGGACCCGGTTCTACGACTGGACCTTGCTGC
>CAYNXE010000263.1:0-2854 GCA_964400995.1 uncultured Odoribacter sp. | reverse complement strand
TCAACGATTTTTCCTGGCAGGACGCTTCCAACCGGACTTCGGGAGGGAGCAACACCTCCTTCAATCATCGGCTGAGCCTGCAACTGGAACAGCCCCTGTTCACTTACAACCGCACCAAAATGGAGCTGAAAGAACTGGAGTTCCAGCTAGAGAACGCCAAAATCAGCTACGCCTTGCAGGAGCTGAACATCGAAAAAAACGTCACCTCCCAGTTCTACGACGTCTTCCAGAAGCAAAAAGACCTCAGCACCGCCCGGGATGAATACAACAATCAGAAACAAAACTACGACATCATCAAAAACAAGGTGGATGCCGGCCTGGTGGCAAAAGAGGAACTCTATCAGGCGGAAGTCAACCTCGCTTCCAGCGAATCCTCGGTCTATTCCGCCGAAATCAGCTACGAAAATGCCAAGGACAATTTCAAAATCACGCTGGGAATGTCCCTGGACGAAGACGTGATGGTGCTGCCGGACACGGACATCTCGACCGTCTCCATCGACCCCGACAAGGCCGTGAAATACGCTTTGGAACAACGGATGGAACTCCGCCAAAAGGAAATCACCCTGGAACAGGACGTGTTCAACATCATCCGGACCAAAGCCGCCAACGAATTCAAGGGAAGCATCAGCGCGCGGGTCGGACTGACCGCCCTGGGCGACAAAGTGAACAATATGTATGACAACCCGACGGACAACGAACAAATCGGCGTCAGCTTCAACATCCCGATTTTCGACTGGGGTGCCAAAAAAGCCAGGGTAAAATCCAGCGAAATCGCTATGGAATCGGACGAAATCGGTTTTGCCGAGGACAAGAAGAACATCACCATCAGCGTCCGGCAAATCTGCCGCAACCTGCCCACGCTCATCCAGCAGATTGAAATCAGGAAAAAGAGCATCGAGAATGCCGAGCGCACCTACGAAATCAATCTGGAGAAATACCGCAACGGCAATTTGACGGGTATGGAGCTGCAGCAATACCAGACGCAGCTGACCAGCGCGAAACAGGCCCATACCAACGCCATCATCAATTACAAAATAGAATTATTGAACCTGAAAATACAAACCTTGTGGGATTTTGAATCGGACAAAAGCTATCTTCCCGCAAATCTGCTGAAATAACACGAATAAAAATATGAATACTATGAACTTACACTTGAAAATAGCCGGCATCGTTTCCTTAGGATTCATCTTGTTCTCCTGCAACAGCAACCGCAGCAACTCCTCCTCCGAGACCACCACGCCGGTCTGGCTGGAAGAAGTGCAATTCCGGAGCATCGAAGAATACATCACCGCCACCGGAACCGCCAAGGCCGCCCAGACCATCGAAATAAAGTCCGAAACGGCGGGCGCCTATTACTTGCAGAAAAACCCGAAAACCGGAAAGCCCTACAAACTGGGCGACATCGTTGAAGCCGGAGCGGTCATCGTCCGCCTGGAAAACAAAGAGTACGAAAACAACGTCCAGCTGGAAAGCAAGAAACTGCAAATAGAAATCACCGAAAAAGAGTGGGAAGGACAAAAAATGCTGTATGAAAAGGGCGGCGCCACCCAGAAAGACGTGAACAACGCCAAGAATTCCTACATCAATGCCCAGCTTGCCCTTGAGAATGCCGAAATCACGCTCGAGAAGCTCAGCATCAAGGCGCCGTTCAAGGGAGTCATCGTCAACCTGCCGTATTTCACCCCCGGCGTCGAGGCGGCTTCCGGAAGCGTCATCGCCGGCATTATGGATTACAGCAAAATGTACATCGAAACCCAGTTTTCGGAAAGCAGCCTGTCCAAGATAGCCGTAGGCCAGCAGGTGCACATCACCAACTACAACATCAAGTCGGACACCCTGAAAGGCGTTCTCACCCAGCTGTCCCCCGCCATTAACGAGGACACCCGCACCTTCTCCGGCTACATCGAAATCGAGAACCCCGAGCTGAAACTGCGCCCCGGAATGTTTACCAAGGCGGACATCGTCACCGTCCGGAAAGACTCCGTCCTGTCCATCCCCAAAGACATCATCAAGAACCGGAGGGGAGGCAAGCTGGTTTACACCGTCGACCGCAACAACGCCGAAGAAAAAATCATCCAGACGGGCATCAGCGACGACAAATACATCGAAGTGGAAAAAGGCCTGAAAGCCGGCGACAGGGTGGTTGTCAAGGGACACGACTGGTTGCGCAACCGCAGCAAGGTGAAAGAAATGAAATAACAAGCTATGAACATCACGAAATTCGCAGTAAAATATCCGGTCAGCGTCCTGATGATTACCCTGGGCGTATGTCTGCTCGGAATCATATCTTACAACAAATTGGGGACGGACCTTTTCCCCGATCTGAAAAATCCCGCGCTCTACATCGAACTGGAAGCCGGTGAACGGCCGCCCGAGGAAATCGAGAAACAGTTCGTCGAGAGAATCGAATCGACGGCAGCCCGCCAGGAAGGCGTAAAACAAGTGAGCAGCAGCAGCAAGGTCGGAGGCGCCACCATCACCGTCGAATACGACTGGGACCAGGATATGGACGCCGCTTTCCTGGACCTGCAACGGAGTATGTCGCAAATCGGACAAAGCAGTGACATCACCTCGCTGAACGTCTCCCGCTACGACGCCAACGCCACCCCCGTGATGATTGTATCGATGAGCCACAAGGAAATCAAAGATATGAACGAACTGCGCAAGATTGCGGAAAACTATATGCGCAGTGAACTGGTGCGCCTCGACGGGGTAGCCGACATCCAGCTCAACGGGCAGGAAGAGGCGTACGTGGAAGTCAACACCAATGCCTATATGCTGGAAGCGTTCAACCTGACGGCGGAAACCATCGCCTCCAAAATCGAGGGGATGAACCGCAACGTCTCCGGCGGCT
>CAYNXE010000262.1:0-2863 GCA_964400995.1 uncultured Odoribacter sp. | reverse complement strand
TGCACGAAAAAAGGGGGACGATTTGTCCCCCTTGTTGCTATCCCCGATAGACAGGTATGGATTAGAATTCGTGGAAAGCACGGACACGGTTAACTAATTCTTGACCTATAGTCGCATTACTTCCTTCATAATGAGTTCCCCAATCATAATAATCATCCGCATACTTATATTTTACTATCCTTACATTCTCTGTCATACTTAAAGTAGAAGACAAATAAATATAATCCGTTCCCCCTATTATTTCATTTTTCTCTTCTACTTCAGCTTGTTGAATAGCCTTATTAAATTCATCCCAACGCTTATCCCCAATAATCAATTCCCCAAATTTCATCAATACATTATGAGCCGGCAATACCCAACCAGTCACTCCGTCCACGTTTTTATCGTTACACCATTTCAGTGCCGGATAATATTCCAAATCTGGGTCTATCGCTAATACAGCATTGAGATTTGCCATTGCATTATTCCTATCTTCTGCACTCGGATGTCTATTTGACACAAAAGAAGGTTCCGTTGCCCACGACAACTCCGCCTCATCCAACGACACCACCCAACCGTGCTTTCCGGTTTCATCCACATCGATAACAATACCCTGGATACCATGACGGTTGTAAAAATCAAACACTTTGAAGGTCGGCAAATCTTCCAACGCCTCTCCTATTATCTTCTCATTGTCACGCCAGTCTGCAATTTCTTTAAGGCGAACAATACATTCCGTTTCCTTTACCAATACATCCAAAGTCATTTGTTTTCCCGGTTCAAAAACCAACTCTTTGTCCGTGTTCCAGGTATAGGTATAGTTTGCCGATGTCGTGATTTCCAACAACTGCGTACCAACCGTTACCGTCTGCGGAACAAGAATAGCCTCACAAGCCACCTCGTAATTCTCCGGAATATTCTCCAATGCAGCACTCGTCACCTGTTTCTTATCTCCCTTTGCCGTTACCACGCCAGTACCCAAATCCACCGAAGCATCCAACAAAACATTGCCCACGATGACTTTGGCATCTGCCAATGCACCAGGAGTGGATGAATTGCTATGGATATGCAAAACAACCTTGCTCATCAGGTGATCAAAAGAAACAGTGGTCGTCTCATCGCTGGATTTCACTGTCTGCTTGGCATAAAGCAAATCATTCTTCTCGTTTTTTTCCGGCAATAGGGCAAGACTATCCTGGCGCGGTTCGATGGAGAAGGCATAGGCAGCCGGATTCTCGGATGCCTTTTCGTCATAAGGAGCATAAGCATACAATTCCAACGACGGCTGACGGTTCCAGTTCGTGGCAGGATCGGACACCAATCCACCCGCACTCTGCATAAAACAAAGGTTTTGGGCAACATCCGCACTATTCAAGTCCGCATCCGTTTTCACGGCCGAAAGCCATACGCCGACACCCTGTCCGGCACGGAAACGAGTGGTTGCCTCATCAGGTCCCATTCCTTTAATCTCTGCCGAAAGATGCAATTCTCCGGTTGCTCCGGAAACCTCGTCATCATCGTCCTTTTTACAACCTGTCAGCATCAATACAAGCGACAGGACGATTCCCAAAATGCTATATTGTAATTTCATAATGCTTTGTTATTTAAGGGTAATTGTCATGGTTTGCTTCTTTCCGGCCTGCAAGTTGATTGCTTCCGCAGGGGTATAGATATAGGCTATATCCCCGTTATCGCATTGCAGGAAAGGCACTTCTTCTGCAATTTCCTGCACCGGCAATACAAGCCAGAAAATGTGGTTTTCCGCATCCTCCACTTCAAAATTCACGCTTGCCGCTTCGTCTTCCGAACAAGTAAAAGCATTGGTCACGATATTCCACTCCCCATTTGCCTTCACGTTTTTTGCCTTCAATGACAATTCGGGCAAGAAGTCAATACCTTCGCCGGTGATTGTCACTTCAACCATTGCAAACGCATGTGCAAACGACAATTCCACTTCTCCTTCGTTCATTCCCTCGGCATTGGCAGCACGCAAGACGTCCGTGTTCACTGCAAACACGATGGCTTCGGGATCCTTTGCCTCCTCGTTATAAGGGAAATAAGCAAAAAAATCCAAGTCAGCCCCGTCCTGTGCCCACAGCACCTTGTCCTGCGGAGTTGCGGGTTCCCATTCTCCGTCTTTCTTCACCCATTTAACGTTGCACGACTGGGGGTCGCTTGTGCCATGCTTCACCGCAAAAATCCCGATAGCATCGCCTTCTGCGAACTCGGTTTTCCCGGCACGGGTAGCCAGTTCCTTGTTGATTCGGAAATTCACCTCTTTCGGGGTGGTTGACACTTCCGGACAATTTTCCGGGTCATCCGACGCACAGGAGCCGAACAGGGCCACCATGCCGCACATAAATAAAACTTTCAGATTCATCGTTTTTTTTATTTAGGTTAATAGATAAATGCCTTCCGATTAAATGCCTTCCAACTGTTCCAACATCTTGGCAGTCTGTGCATCCGACGGACGCGGCATATTGTTGTTGATAAGTTTTCCGTCCCGGTCGAACAGCAGGAAGCGGGGAATGCCGTTGATTTTATAATCGATGGCAATCTGCGCTTCGGGACCGCCCAGCAATTGAATGCCACCCAGTTGCTCCTTTTCGACCATTGCCATCCAGTCTTTCCGCCGGGCATCCAATGAAATGCTGACGAAATGGATGTTCTTGCCGTGGAATTGCTCCTCCAGCTTTTTCAGATGGGGAATCTCCTGCCGGCAGGGACCGCACCACGTTGCCC
This sequence comes from uncultured Odoribacter sp., assembly GCA_964400995.1. Taxonomy (GTDB): domain Bacteria; phylum Bacteroidota; class Bacteroidia; order Bacteroidales; family Marinifilaceae; genus Odoribacter. Next base: position 142 of record CAYNXE010000262.1, on the reverse strand, counting down.
ATACGTCGATATACAGGTATTTGCCCTTCAAATCCTCAAGGCTCACGGATTTGCCTTCCATGTCATAGTAAGAGGCATTGCTGGACAGCATCTGTTACCCGCTCTGCAACTTTTCATACACGGCATACATCTTCTTCAGCTC
>CAYNXE010000261.1:0-2922 GCA_964400995.1 uncultured Odoribacter sp. | reverse complement strand
CTCCGGGCTTTCTGCTCCTGGGCCTTCTGTTTCTGCACCTTTTCCTGAACTCCTTTTTCATCGTTCTGCAACGCTTCCAGCAAACGTTCCGCATCCTCTTTGGAGATTTTGCCTTCCTGGGGCTGTGGTTGCTGCTGCTTGTCGTCCGGGTTCTGTTTATTCTGTTGGTCTTTATTCTGGTCTTGTTGGTTCTTGTCCTGATTGTTTTGATCCTGCTGATCCTTATTCTGCTGATCTTGATCCTTGTTTTTATCCTGATTCTGCTCCTTGTTCTGGTCCTGATTACTCTTATTCTGGTCTTTTTGATCCTGCTTGTCCTGATTCTGCTGATCTTGATTCTGGTCCTGGTTCTGCTGATCCTGCTGTTGCTTGCTTCGGGCATACTCCAGATTATACTTGGTCGGCACCGAAGACGGCCGGTTCCTCAACGACTCCTTATATGCCTCGATGCTTTCCTGCGTCTTCTCCATGGCAAGCAACGTATTCCCGATATTGTGGTAAATCGCCCCCAGGCGTTCCTTGTCGATTTCCTGCTGCGCCAGTCTGGAAAACTGCGCCAGCGCCTCATCGTATTTCTCCTGCTTGTACAGGGCATCCGCCATATTGAAAGCGGCTTCGAACGAATCGCTGTTTTGGTCCGCGGCTTTCCGGTATTCCACCTCCGCTTTCTCCAAATCCATCTTCTGAAAGAGCTCGTTTCCATACCGGATGAACTTCCTTTCCTGCTGTGCGGTTGCCGACAAAGCAACTAAACACACCTCTATAATAATAAACTATACACTTTTCGCCATATTCTTTTCTGCTTAATTTTTTACCCCTTGTTCTTCCCGCCTGAACAGATTGATTCTCATCAAACGCCTGTTTTTCCTTCCCAGAATCATAAATTCAACAAAGATGAAAAACAAACCTGCCAGCAGGAAATACTGGTATTTTTCTGCGTAATCCATATAAACTCGTTCCTCCAGCAAAGTTTTCTCCATTCGGTTCACTTCATCCAGCAACTGATTCAAGCCCACGTCCGTATTGCTGGCACGGACATACAATCCCTCTCCCGCCTTGGCAATATCCTGCAACATCCGCTCGTCCAGTTTCGACACGACAATATTGCCCCTGCCGTCCCTCATATACTGCCCGGGCTGTCCTTTCTCCGGAATCGGTCCGCCCTGTTCAAGCCCCATACCGATCGTGTGCACCGCAATCCCCTTCTCGTGAGCCCGCTTGGCAGCCGCCACGGCATCATCCTGATGATTTTCTCCGTCAGTGATGACAATAATCGCCTTGGAAGTCTCGGTTTCCGGCGTAAACGATTTTGCCGCCAGGTCAATGGCCGCTCCAATGGCGGTACCCTGAACAGGCACAACGTCCGTACTGATGTTCGACAGGAAAAGTTTGGCGGAAGAATAATCCGTGGTAATCGGCAACTGCACATAAGCATCGCCGGCAAACACAATCAGTCCCACCTTGTCATTGGACAATTTCTCCACCATCCTCGCAATCGCCATTTTCGCCTTTTCCAAACGACCGGGCTTGATGTCCTGCGCCAGCATCGAATTGGAAACGTCCAGGGCAATCATCAGCTCCACCCCCTTCTTTTTCACCTGCTGCAACTTGGAACCGAACTGCGGACCCGCCACGCCGACAATCACGAAGGCGAGCGCCACCAGCCACATGACAAATTTGTATGCCCCGCGCTTGAAAGACAACAACGGCATCAACGGCTTCAACAATTCGGGATTGCCGAATTCCGCAATGGCTCTCTTTTTCTTCCCGGTCATGAGCACGTAAAACACTATCAGTAACGGGAGGACAATCAAAAGATATAACAATTCCGGATGTGCGAATCTAAACATGGCAAAATCATTTAAGGTATCTTTCGTAACAAAGTATAACGCAACAGTACCTGGAGAACCAGCAAACACATACCCACCAGTCCGAAAATGAAATACTGCTCATTCTTCTTGCTGAAATGCTTCACTTCTATCTTGCTTTTCTCCAACTGGTCGATTTCCTGATAAATCTGCTTCAATTTATTGTTGTCGGTAGCCCGGAAATACTTTCCACCCGTCAACGCGGCAATCTGTTGCAGTCCATCCTCATCGATTTCCACCGGAACTTTCTGCAACTGCGTACCGAAAGGCGTCTGCACCGGATAAGGAGCCTCTCCGTAGGTTCCCACCCCGATGGTGTACACCCGGATACCGTAGGTCTTGGCAAGCTCGGCAGCCGTTGCCGGAGCAATGGCACCGCGATTGTTCACCCCGTCCGTCAGCAAAATCACCACTTTCGACTTGGCAGGGCTGTCCTTCAAACGGTTCACCGCATTCGCCAGTCCCAACCCGATAGCAGTACCGTCTTCTATCACCCCGCTCTTCACCTCACGCAAGAGATTCACCAAAACCGCCTGGTCCGTGGTCAAAGGACACTGAGTGAAACTCTCGCCGGCAAATATCACCAATCCGATTTTATCCTGCGGACGCTCCAATATGAACTTGGTCGCCACCTCCTTGGCGGCTTCCAGACGGTCGGGCGTGAAATCCCGTGCCAGCATACTGCTGGAAATATCCAACGCCAGCACAATGTCGATACCCTCGCTGGTATATGTCTGCCAGTTGTTGCTGGACTGGGGACGTGACAAGGCAAATACCAGAAAAACAACGGCAAGCACCTCCAGGGCAAACAAGATATGCCGCATCCAAATGCGTCCGGCATGCTTCATTCCCCGAAAAGCCCTCAAAGAAGAATATTGTAAATCAGCGTGTGATTTCTTTTCCCGGAAAACATACCACAATATCATGGGTATCAGCAATACCAGCAATAAAAAATATTCCGGGTTTGCAAATTCAAATCCAAACATCTTGTTCCAGTTTTAATGTACTTCCTTGTCTCTTTCCTGTTGACTTTCAGCTTCCGCCAAGGCTTTTT
>CAYNXE010000260.1:0-2924 GCA_964400995.1 uncultured Odoribacter sp. | reverse complement strand
AACCACTTTCATTTCCGCCACGACCTCGATTTCCTCTCCCTGCTGGACAATCTCAATCTTGCCGTGCGTATTATTAACCACCAATTCCTCCAAACCCGCCTTGGCAAATTTCTTTTCATAGGTCTGCTTACCTTCATCGGCTTTCACCTGAAACGCCAACAACCAGACGCACAATAGCGTAAAGATAACTTTCATAGTTTACAAATTAATATGATTCATTCAAATAAGCCTTGTCCTCAGCTTCTTCCATTTGCTTGTAACGGGCGGCAAGATAGGCTATCATCCGGCTAAAGGTCTCCATTGCCTGCGCCGTCTCCAGATTTACCTCCTTGCGTTGCAAGCGCAACAGCAGATTTCCATACAAGCCGTTCAGCGCCAGTTCCACGTCCGACACGGAATCATCCACGCCTGCCTTCCTCCGAAATTCCACCAAATTGGAAGCCGCCACCGTGACCAACTGCTGATAGCGTCTGTCATACGCCTTGTGCAACAGATAGAAATGCAGCTCCGTCAATTCATCCACCGTATTTTTCAAAACCTGGATATGCCCCTTCTGCTCCACCTTTTCCTGCCTCATCATGGCAATCAGGTTATCATACCAGTCGTGAAGTTCCTGCCGGGTATGCTCGTCCGACTGGAAAGCCGACACGACGTGTTCGTCCACCTGTCGGATATCCAGTCCCATTGCCCGCAACATATCCTCAATCTGCCACATATACAGGATATACTCCGCAATATTACTCTTTTTTTTCTCTCTGGCAATTAACACGATTTCTTATTTTAGGTTGAATCCTTAAAACTCCTCCTCTTCCCCGCCCTTCAGTTTGTCAATCATCCGCCGGTCACGCTTGGTGGGACGCCCCAGCCCTTTAGGACGGAACTCAAAACCATACGCCTTCACGGAATTCAGCAAGGCAAGCGTCTCGGGCGGCGTGACATCTTCCACGAAATTCACCGCCAACTGGGCGGACATCCTTTTGTCCGTCAACTGCTTCACCAGGTAATGCCGTTCAATCGGCACGACACGCACCCTCACGACCTCTCCCCCTTTCAGTTCGCGGGAAGGCTTCACGTGAAGCTCACCGATAGAAACATGCCCCTTGTTGCACTCTTCCGCAGCCAAGGAGCGGGTCTTGAAAATCCTGACCGCCCACAACCATTTATCTATCCTGACCTTTTCGCCTTCCATGATTCAAAAATGAATGACCGTTTCCCTTTTGTCCGACACTCACCCTTTCGACCGGTTCGTATTGAACAAGTTCATTGTTCTCGCAATCCCCTGCAAAACAAAGCTGGTGATGATTTCACCGCCCTTGTCCAGCAAAGCCGGCAACTCCTCCCGCTCTTTCTCGTCCCAAGTACCCAGGACATAATCGATCTGCCCTCCCCGGCTAAAATCGTTCCCGATGCCGTAACGCAAACGGGCATAACCCGTCGTGCCCAACAAGGCATTGATGTTTTTCAAACCATTATGCCCGCCGTCGCTTCCCTGCGCCCTCAAACGCAACGTCCCAAACGGCAACGCCAAATCATCCACCACCACCAGCACGTCCTCCAGGGCAACTTTCTCCTTCTGCATCCAGTAGCTCACCGCCTTGCCGCTAAGGTTCATATACGTATTCGGCTTCAAAAGCACCAGCGTCCTTCCCTTCAACCTCACTTCGCATACGGCACCGTAACGCTTATCTTCAAAAACAGCATTGGACGCCTTGGCAAAGGCGTCCAACACACTAAATCCGATATTATGCCGCGTATCCTGATATTCCGGACCGATATTTCCAAGCCCTACAATAAGATACTTCATAATGTCTCAATTATTTTGCCTCCTGAGCGGCAGCACGGGCGGCACGGGTCAATTTAACCTGAGCGACAACCACTTCCTTCGCATTGACGATTTCATAGTTTTCAAAAGACAACTCTTTCACCTTGATGGATTTACCCAAGCCCAGGTTCGTTACATCCAGTACGATTTCACCCGGCAGGTTAGCCGGCAAAGCCCTTACTTTCAGCTTGCGTACCACCAGTGACAATTTACCACCTGCCTGAACACCTTCTGCGAAACCTTGCAATTTGACAGGCACTTCCATCACTACCGGTTTGTCCTCTGAAATCTGGTAAAAGTCGATGTGCAAAACACGATCAGATACCGGGTGAAACTGAATTTCCCGCATAATCGCCTCGTATTCCTTTCCGCCGGCAACCACTTTTACAATATACACGATCGGAGTGTACAACAATTTCTGCAAATCCTTTTCCAATACGGCAAAATGAAGATTTTCCTTGCCTCCGTAAAGCACGCACGGAACTTTGCCCTCTGCTCTCAAAGCGTTGGTGGCCTTTTTGCCCAAATCGTTTCTAACCTCTCCTTTTAATTCAAAAACTTGCATAACAAATCATTTTTTGTGCTACTCAAAAACGAACTTCAACTCCGGGGGTCTAAGCCAATCCGTTTTCCCATCGCACGTGTCTGTATATTCCCCGTAAAAATCAAGGTGCAAATATATAAAATATTTCCAATATAATCCCAACGTCTGCAAATTAACTTCACGTCACGACACCTGCTCTTCCGACACCGACGAAATGCCGGGAACTACGCATTAACAAATTTTATTCCTGTATATGGTACAAAAATCAATCAAAAATTTTTTCTTTCAAATATTGGTTATATTTTTGCGCATTATTAATCAATAAAACTATTAAAAATGGCTTACGTAATATCTGACGACTGTATTTCTTGCGGGTCATGCGAAGGAGAATGCCCGGTAGGCGCTATTTCTATGGGTGCTGATCATTATGAAATTGATGCAAATGCCTGCACCGAATGCGGTACTTGCGCTGCACAATGCCCGGTTGAAGCTATCAAACAGGCTTAACATAAATAGCACGGAGAAAAAAAGACTGACCGACCTGCAAGGCCGGTCAGT
>CAYNXE010000259.1:0-2953 GCA_964400995.1 uncultured Odoribacter sp. | reverse complement strand
CAGGACGGTACTTGAAAGCAGTGCTTGAATTTACAGCGTCTTTATACACAATTATTTGAAACGACTAAAATTATGTCAGACCTTTCCGAAGTTAAGATTTTTTCCGGGGAGAACAGCAAGTACATTGCTGAAAAAATAGCCAAGTCCATTGGCTCGAACCTCGGTCAAAAGGCTTTTTTACATTTCAGTGACGGAGAATTTGCCACCGCTTACGACGAAACCGTCCGCGGTGACCACGTTTTTATCGTGCAGTCGACTTTCCCGCCCAGTGACAATTTAATGGAGTTGTTGATGATGATTGATGCCGCCAAGCGGGCATCGGCATACAAAGTCATCGCAGTGATTCCCTATTTCGGTTTTGCCCGTCAGGACCGCAAGGACCGTCCGCGTGTCGCTATCGGTGCGAAACTGGTTGCCAACTTGCTGCACGCCGCCGGCGTGGACCGCATCATCACAATGGATTTGCACGCAGACCAAATCCAGGGATTTTTCGACATTCCCGTCGACCACCTGTATGGTTCAAGCGTGCTGGCTCCCTACATCCGTTCGCTGAAACTGGAAAATCTGGCTATTGCCTCTCCGGACATCGGCGGTTCAAAACGGGCAAATTCGTGGGCGAAATTCTTTGATTCCGGGCTGATTATCTGCCACAAGACCCGTGAAAGGCCCAATGAAGTAGCAGATATGAAAGTCATCGGAGACGTGGAAGGCAAGAACATTGTCATTGTCGATGATATGATCGACACCGCCGGCACGATTTGCAAAGCCGCCGGCATCTTGAAAGAGAAAGGCGCCAAGAGCGTCCGGGCAGTGGCCACACACGCCGTACTTTCAGGCAAGGCATACGAAAACATCGAGAAATCCGCTTTGGACGAGGTTGCCTTTACCGACTCCATTCCGCTAAGACAGGCTTGCGACAAAATCAAAGTGATTTCCGTCGCCGATATGTTCGCGGAAACCATTCGCAATGTCTTTGAACACAAGTCTATCAGCGATCAATTTCTCTTATAATCCCGTTGACAAACAGAAAAAGAAAGCGAGGCTTCGGCTTCGCTTTCTTTTTTTGCAGTATTTTTTTCAAAAGAAGAAACAATAAAATACTCATCCATCAAAATCCTGCGATTTTGACAGACGAGCATCAAAAAGAGGTTGCCGTTGTTATTGCCGGACAATCCTCTGCTGTCCAAGTTTGCAGTATCTTTTTATCTTACCGGATACACCCAGGTCTTTTTCTTGCCCGGCTCCTTCACAATCCGATTCAGTGCAACCTGTGCATCCTGACGGGTTTCATAACCGTCGTAAGTCACCATATTCAAGCTATAAAAAGGAATGATTCTTGAATCATACCCCTGATCCAGCAATTTGGCATTCAGACGCACCGCATTGTCATACACTCTGAAGCAACCGGCAACCAGATAATAATTCATCTGCTTCACTTCCGGTTCCGGTTCTTCAATCACAGGTTCCGGTTCGGGCTGCGGTTCAGGCTTCGGTGCAACTACAACAGGCGGTGTCGGCAGCGGAGCCTTCTTCTTCTTGCTTTTACAGGACGTACACAAGCCAACTCCCAGCATAGCTAATACAATAATCATCATTCTCATAGCGCAGTAATTTTTCATATCACTATTTACGATTTTTCGGGGCTAAAGGTAATACTATAAAATAATCTTAACAATTTTTGAGCCACAAAACCGACCCTCCGGACAAAAAAAAATCCGGACGGAGCAAAACTCCGCCCGGAAATTCTCTGTAGAGTATGTAATTGCCTTTATCATTTCCAGACATCAAGAAACTTCCAATTCTTGGGAAACCCCATTTCTTGCAAGTTTAACAAATTACCACCGTCTCCAATGATCGAAAGGATATTACGTTTCAAATCACTGTCGGGACTAATGATATTACTGATATATTTTATGCAACATAGAATTGTAAAAACTTTATTGGGATGGAGGGAAAATAACGTTTGCCTATCCAAAAATGGGAAATCAGTATTGGTAGGCATTTGAAGATTTATAATACATCTCCTATTCCAAACACGACTATGGTGGGCGCAGCAATTTCTCCAGACGGCAATGGCATGGAGCCAATTAGCGAACACTTGATCATCATTAAGACCGAATTGCTTGGCTATTGCCTTTTTTTGAGGAGATTTCTTCAGCAATTGATAAAGTTTGCTCAGAGTACCTATCGACAAAACTTCAAGTGTCATCCATGCTGGAGGAAGAGGAGGACTAGCATAGTTGCCATAATAATGCTTGATGAAATCCTCATTACTGCGTTTGATTTCACCTTCTATGTCTTTCATTAGTAGAGCATAGGCGGTAGTCTGTTGTCCGTTGCGGTCTAAGACATCTTTATGTTTATACAGACTTCGATCATTAAACCAATGACCATTCCCTGTCGACTCGGAATATATCTGAACGATTTTTGCTCTCACAGCGACTTCAACCTTTTCTATTGCATTGAACATCAAAGAGCGAAGTCTTCTATCAAAACAATATAAATCTACTATATCCGAGAAATGAATGTCATCTTTCTCAAACTTATGGTCTGCAGCTGGATTTGAATTGTCCTGAAATGGATATGTGTACGCCCTCAAACGATAGTAACTTATATTAGACAAATAGCGAATTGCGAGTTGCTCATCATCAATCAGCAATCCGCGACTTTTCAATTTGTTTATCTGCTCCGGCAGACTAAGAGGGCGTTTGGTGTAGTCCATATAAAACTCGAAGACCTCCCCGGGTGCGCTGGTCTACGGGAAGCGTGGGAGGTCATATTGAGTACAAAGTTAGTACTAATTTTTGAATATTCAAATTTTCAAGAGATAGACGAACACTTTTTTCATTATACTGCGAGTCGCCAGAATAAACCACGGGGCTCTCTATTCCGTCCGCGAAACGGCATTTTTCTTGCGGATGAGCCACAGACCCGTGAAACAAATCAAGGCGTT
>CAYNXE010000258.1:0-3029 GCA_964400995.1 uncultured Odoribacter sp. | reverse complement strand
ATTTTTTTTGCAAAACCTTAAACGCTGGCTTAACTTTTTTTAAGGCTTAAAATTTAACATTTGAATGTTGATTGAGTAATTTTGGTGTAATCAAAGTTTTAACATTTCGCAGAGGGGGGGATGATGAAAAAAAAGGCTTGCGGAACCGGAACAGATTTTGACGACTTTCGTAAGAGATTTTTGTAAGATATAACAACTTTAAAATTAAGTATGATGGATACTGTTGACATTAAAGCATTGAATGAGCGCATACAGCAGGAAAGCTCCTTTGTAGACATGATTAACATGGAAATGAACAAAGTCATCGTCGGTCAGAAACATTTGGTGGAAGGCCTGTTGATCGGCATGCTTTCCGACGGCCATATTTTGCTGGAAGGTGTTCCCGGACTGGCGAAGACATTAGCGATTAATACGCTGGCAACCACGATTGATGCTAAGTTCAGCCGTATACAGTTCACGCCGGACCTTTTGCCTGCCGATGTGCTGGGTACGATGATTTATTCTCAGAAAAGAGAAGAGTTTGTTGTCAAACAGGGACCTATCTTTGCCAACTTCATCCTGGCAGATGAAATCAACCGTGCCCCGGCAAAAGTGCAGTCCGCCTTGCTGGAAGCGATGCAGGAACGTCAGGTGACCATCGGCGATACGACTTATCGTCTGGAAGAGCCTTTCTTGGTGATGGCAACCCAGAACCCGATAGAGCAGGAGGGAACTTATCCGCTGCCGGAAGCGCAGGTGGACCGTTTTATGCTGAAAGTGGTCATCGACTATCCGAAGAAAGAGGAAGAGAAATTGATTGTCCGTCAAAATATGGGAAAGGCCTTCCCGAAGGCGAACACGATACTGAAACCGGCGGATATTGTCCGGGCGCGTGACGTGGTGAAGGATGTGTATATGGACGAGAAAATCGAGAAATACATCATCGACATCGTTTTTGCCACCCGTTATCCCCAGGAAGCCGGGTTGGACAAGTTCGTGACGATGATTGCCTACGGTGGTTCTCCCCGTGCCAGCGTTTCTCTGGCGAAAGCCGCCAAGGCGTATGCCTTCATCAAGCGCAGGGGGTATGTCATTCCGGAGGACGTGCGGGCGGTATGTCCCGATGTGCTGCGCCACCGTATCGGCTTGACTTACGAGGCGGAAGCCAACAACATCACCAGCGAGGATATTATCAACGAGATACTGAATCAGGTTGAAGTGCCTTAAAAAAAGGGCTAAAGTGCTTTTGCCATGGAAACTTCTGAATTATTACAACGGGTCCGGAAAATCGAAATCAAAACCCGGGGCTTGTCCAGCAACATTTTTGCCGGAGAGTACCATTCCGCTTTCAAGGGACGGGGGATGATGTTCAGCGAGGTGCGCGAGTATCAGTACGGGGACGACATCCGGAACATTGACTGGAACGTGACGGCGCGCCAGAAACGTCCTTACGTGAAGGTTTTTGAGGAAGAGCGCGAACTCACGGTCATGCTGATGATAGACGTGAGCGCATCCCGTAATTTCGGGACAGTCTCCAAGCTCAAAAAGAATCAGATTACGGAAATCGCCGCCGTTATCGCCTTTTCCGCCATTCAGAACAACGATAAAATCGGGGTCGTCTTTTTCTCGGACAAGATTGAGAAGTTTATCCCTCCGAAGAAAGGACGCACTCATATATTGCACATCATCCGCGAACTGATAGATTTTTCGCCGGAAGACAATCGGACGAACATTGAGCAGGCGCTGGAATACGTCACCACCTCGCTCAAAAAGCGGTGTACCTGCTTTCTGGTGTCCGACTTCATCGATGATCACGATTTTGCGCACGCCCTGTCCATCGCCAACCGGAAGCACGATGTCGTGGCGTTGCGGGTGTACGACCGCCGGGAGAATATCCTGCCGCCGGTGGGCATGATGTTTCTGAAGGATGCCGAGACCGGCGAACAGATGTGGGTGGATATCTCGGACAAAAAACTGCGGGAGGCGTTTGAGAAGGATGCGGTCATCCGGGAAAAGGAATTGGATGCCGTTTTCAAGAAAGCCGGCGTGGATGTCGCCCATATCCGCTCGGACGAGGATTATGTCAGGGCTTTGATTGCCTTGTTCAAGAAAAGAGCTTAATCATGTTTGCTATGAAGTTTAAATACATATTGTTGTTCTTCTTCCTGTTGCCGTTTGCAGGAACATTGGACGCCCAGAATGTCGAATATGGTGTCATGGTGGATACCAATTACATGCTGGTGGGCGACCAGCAGCATTTGACGTTCGTGGTCAGGGGAGAACCCGGCTTGAACGTTCGTTTTCCCCAGTTGAAAGATTCGGTAGTCAGCGGAGTGGAAATCATTTCCGGTCCGTTGAGGGATTCGCTCAGGGATGCCGACGGACGGTGGCGGTACGAAGCGAAGTACGTCGTTACGGCTTTCGATACGGGTGTTTACATCATCCCGCCCATGCCGATAACGGTGGAAGGAGAGGAATACAACAACGTATTGCGCACGGATCCGGTGGCGTTTGTCGTGAACACCTATCAGGTGGATTTGCAGCAGGGCTACCATGACATCGTTATGCCTTATGATGCTCCCTGGGTTTTTGCGGAAATATTGCCTTTCCTGCCTTGGATTTTGTTGGGACTGGTGATTTTGGGCATTGCTTGGTGGCTGTGGCAAAGGTATCGCAAGAACAAACCTTTGTTCGAGTCCAAGAAAGAGGAGATTCCTCCTTATGTCATCGCTATCCGGTCGCTGGATGAAATCAAGGAAACCAAGTTGTGGCAGGCAGGACGGGAGAAAGAGTATTATACCCGGCTGACGGATACCGTGAGGCTGTATCTGGACAATGAACTGGGCATTCCCGCCATGGAGCAGACTTCGGGGGAAACTTTGCAGAGTCTGGAACAATGTCCGAAAGTGGACTATGGGGAAAGGGAGAAGATGGCGGACTTGTTGTCTACCGCCGACTTTGTGAAGTTTGCGAAACACACGCCTTTGCAGTCTGAGAATGCCCGCTATCTGGATTCGGCATACGATTTCATCCATACCGCTCATCAGCGT
>CAYNXE010000257.1:0-3040 GCA_964400995.1 uncultured Odoribacter sp. | reverse complement strand
ATCTCTAAAGAGTTAAATAGTTATGGCTTTAACGAAAGAAGAAAGAAGATTAAGAATAAAACGGAGAAACCGTAAGATCATCTCCGGAACGGCTCAACGTCCCCGTATGAGCGTTTTCCGTTCAAATGCGCAGATTTCCGTACAGCTGGTTGACGATAAGGCAGGCAAGACTTTGGCATCCGTATCGTCCTTGTGCAAGGAGATTGCAGAAAAGAAAGGTACGAAGACCGAACAGGCCGCTCTGGTCGGCGCTGCTATTGCCGAGAAGGCGAAGGCTGCCGGTATCGTGGCTGTGGTTTTCGACAGAAACGGTTATTTGTATCACGGCAGGGTGAAGGCGTTGGCTGACGCTGCTCGTAACGGAGGTCTTAATTTTTAAAAGTTAGCAGAATGGAACAGAAAGTAAATAATACTGACTTGGAATTAAAGGACAGATTGGTGGCAATCAATCGTGTGACCAAAGTTACCAAGGGAGGTCGTACGTTCAGTTTCGCGGCTATCGTCGTGGTAGGTGACGAGAACGGAATCGTAGGCTGGGGACTGGGCAAGGCCAATGAAGTGACCACTGCCATTTCCAAAGGAATCGAGGCTGCGAAGAAGAACCTGATCAAGGTGCCTATATTGAAGGGAACCATTCCTCACGAGCAAGTGGCTCGTTTTGGCGGAGCCGAGGTTTTTATGAAACCGGCTTCTTCCGGTACGGGACTGGTGGCAGGAGGTGCTATGCGTGCCGTATTGGAGAGCGCAGGCATCCACGATGTGCTGGCAAAGAGTAAAGGTTCGTCCAACCCTCACAACCTGGTGAAAGCGACGATTGCGGCGTTGAAAGAAATGCGTGACGCCCGCACGGTTGCTGCTACTCGGGGAATCAGTCTGGATAAGGTGTTTAACGGATAAATGGAGTATCATGGCAAAGATTAAAATTACGCTTGTAAAAAGTAAGATCGGTAGCGATAAAACTCAGGTAGGCACTATTCAGGCATTGGGATTGAAGAAGACCAACAGCAGTGTAGAGAAAGAGGCTACTCCGCAGATTCTGGGTATGGTGGCTAAAATCAGCCATCTGGTTCGCGTGGAGGAAGTAAAGTAATTTGTTAAACATTTTAAGGACAAGATAAAATGGATTTAAGTAACTTAAAACCGGCCTGCGGATCAACTCATCACGATAAGAGAATCGGCCGCGGACAGGGTTCCGGAAGAGGAGGTACGTCAACAAGAGGACACAAGGGAGCCAAATCAAGATCAGGTTATCATACGAAAATCGGTTTTGAGGGTGGTCAGATGCCTTTGCAAAGACGTGTACCGAAGTTCGGTTTTAAAAATATCAACCGTGTAGAGTACAAGGCTATCAACATCAGCATGTTGCAGACTTTGGCTGAAAGAAACAATCTTTCGGTGATTGACCCCGATGTGCTGATTAAGGCGGGACTGCTCAACAAGAACGCTTTGTTGAAAGTGCTGGGTGACGGTGCAATCAGCGCCAAACTGGAAGTGCAGGCAAACGCTTTCTCCAAGAAGGCTGTTGAGGCTATCGAGGCTGCCGGAGGCTCTGTTGTCGTTTTGTAAACCCAAGCGAGCTTATAAAGTCATAAGGTTTATAAGGTTTGTGGGGGTGATTTTACCTTTACCGGCTTTATAAACTTTATAGACTTTATAAACTTATAAATAAAAGACTTATGAAGTTATTTGATACATTAAAGAACATTTGGAAAATTGAGGAATTGAAGACCCGGATTCTGACGACTTTGGGACTGATTCTCGTTTACAGGCTGGGTACGGAGATTGTATTGCCGGGTATCGATCCGACCGGATTGACAGCATTGAAGGAACAGACTTCGGGCAACGGAGTGCTGGGCTTGCTGGATATGTTTTCGGGCGGAGCATTCTCGAATGCGTCAATATTCGCGGTGGGTATCATGCCTTACATTTCTGCTTCCATCGGGGTGCAGGTGCTGGGCATTGCCGTTCCTTATTTTCAACGGATGCAGCGGGAAGGAGAGAGCGGAAGACGGAAAATCAATCAGATTACCCGTTATTTGACCGTGATTATTCTTGTGTTGCAGGGTTCTGCGTATCTTACCAACTTGAACATGCAAATCCCGAAGGAGTTCTTCATGATGGAGAAGGGATGGTTCACGGCTTCTTCCATTGCCATCCTGGCGGCAGGCTCGATGTTTGTGCTTTGGTTGGGTGAGAAGATTACGGACAAGGGAATCGGAAACGGTGTTTCCATTATCATCATGATTGGTATCATCGCCCGTTTGCCGTTTGCGTTTATCGCCGAGTTCAGTTCGCGGATGAGTCAGCAGGGTGGCGGTGCCGTTGCCTTCCTGATTGAAATCGCGTTGCTGTTCTTTGTTTTCTGCGGTAGCATATTGCTGGTACAGGGAACCCGCAAGGTGCCCGTACAGTATGCCAAGCGGATTGTCGGAAACAAGCAATACGGCGGTGTGCGTCAGTATATTCCGCTGAAGATTAATGCGGCGGGAGTCATGCCGATCATTTTTGCCCAGGCCATCATTCTGTTGCCGATTTCGTTTGTCAATTATGCTGCTTCCGAATCATTGTCCGGGATTGCGGCTGCGTTTTCAAACTTTACCGGTTTCTGGTATAATTTCACGTTCTTCATCCTGATTGTCGCTTTCACCTATTTCTACACCGCGATTACGGTAAATCCGATGCAGATGGCGGAAGACATGAAGAAGAACGGAGGATTTATTCCGGGCGTGAAGCCGGGGCGCAAGACGATGGAGTTTTTGGATACCATCATGTCAAGGATTACCTTGCCGGGTTCCATATTCCTGGGGATTGTCGCCATATTGCCGGCATTTGCACAATTGTCGGGCGTGAACCATCAGTTCGCACAGTTTTATGGCGGAACCTCCTTGTTGATTCTGGTGGGTGTCGTTTTGGATACCTTGCAGCAAATCGAATCCCATTTGTTGATGCGTCATTACGACGGATTGATGAAGACGGGAAGAATCAAGGGGAAGACTCCTGGAGGGCCGACCGCATATTGATATTAAGTTGCAGGAATTAC
>CAYNXE010000256.1:0-3050 GCA_964400995.1 uncultured Odoribacter sp. | reverse complement strand
GTGGCAGGTAAAATGGTGATTGAACACACGGTGGACGTGTTTGAACACAATAGCCACATTGATGAGATTGCCATTGTATCCAATCCTTTTTATATCGCAGAAATTGAATCGTTGGTGCTTCGGAATGGCTGGAAGAAAGTGAAGAAGATTCTGAGAGGAGGAAAAGAGCGTTACGATTCGAGTTTGTCGGCGATACAGGCTTATGATGCGCCGGGGATTAATCTTATTTTCCACGATGCGGTGCGTCCTTTGGTGAGTCATCGTATTATTGACGATGTAGTCCAGGCTTTGGAAACCTATCGGGCGGTTGACGTGGCGTTGCCTTCGGCCGATACGATTGTTGAGGTGGAGGGCGATTTTATTGAGACGATTCCCGACCGTTCCCGTCTTCGGCGCGGACAGACGCCACAGGCTTTCCGATTGGAGACGATTCGGGAGGCTTATCGGATCGCTTTGCAAGATCCTGCCTTTAAAGTGACCGACGATTGCGGGGTGGTAAAGAAATATCTTCCGGAAGAAAAGATTTATGTGGTTGCCGGGGAAGAAGCCAATATGAAGCTGACGTACAAGGAAGATACCTATTTGTTGGATAAGTTTTTCCAATTGAAGAAGAGCGAATGGGGTGATTTTAAACTTGAAAGAGAACAATTTCAAGGGAAAGTGGCCGTTGTTTTTGGAGGGCATTACGGAATAGGGGAATGTGTCGTAGATCTGTTGAAAAAATATGGGGCCAATGTGTATGTTTTTTCACGGGGCTTGACTCAAACGGATGTTGCTGAACGTGGACAGGTGCGGAAGGCGTTAGAAGAAGTGGTCAAGCAAGAAAACAAGATTGATTGTATTGTCAATACAGCAGGGGTTTTAAACAAAGAACCGCTTGCAAATATGGATTATGAAACGATACGGAAGGCGATAGATGTGAATTATCTGGGCGTGGTGAATGTGGCACTCGAATCATTGGAGTATTTGAAAAAGACACAAGGGCAATTACTCTTTTTCACTTCCAGTTCTTATACGCGCGGACGTGCATTTTATAGCATTTATTCTTCTACGAAGGCGGCGGTAGTGAATTTTGTACAAGCGATTGCCCAGGAATGGGATACGTGGGGGATCAAGGTCAATTGCATTAATCCGGAGCGGACCAAAACGCCTATGCGTGTACAGAATTTCGGAAATGAACCGGAAGAGACGTTGTTGTCACCGGAGAAGGTGGCAGAGGCTTCTTTGCAAACGTTGGCCTCTGATTTTACAGGGCAGGTGATAGACGTCAAGTTGGCGAAATAAGGAACAGTCTTGCTAAAATTGTATGTTCCCCTGCCAGAAGAGAGGTTTGGAAAAACAGATTAAGACATATGCGAAAAGCATTCAAGAGACATAAGGAGTATGCTTGTTTGAGAGTAAATGTCTGACAACCTGGGTTAATCGTTGAGAGCTGTTGCCATCGATGTATTTATGATAGACTTTTGTTTGGTCGGCAGATAAGGAAAAATACGTTTCCTGTTCCAGAATATCGCAGACTTCGTTCCAGTCGAATGCTTTGATACTGGGCAATTCTTCCAAATAATTGAAGTAGTAACCGCGTTTGTTTTTAATAAATGTCTCGTAATCAAATGGCGTGAGAATAACCGGTTTCATTAAGGGAAGGAAATCAAAATATATGCTGGAGTAGTCGGTCATCAATATATCAATGTCTTTAATCATCGAGTAGATGTCCAGCATTGGATTGTCTTCTACGTTGATGAAGCGCTCTGAAAATTCCCGGTCACATAAAAGACCGTCCCAATAGTGGCCTTTGTTTAGGAAAATGTAGTTTTTCTCTTCCAACAACTGGACAAACCGTTGGCTGTTGAAATTGAATTGTTCAAAAGGTTTGAAAGATTCTCCACCATCGTATGAATCCCGGAAAGTCGGCATATACATAATTATTTTGGCCGAAGGGTATTTTTGTCGAATGGATGAAATGTAAGGGTCTTTTGTCGTTGAGAACAAGGTATCTAACCGAGGAGTGCCTGTAACGAAAATGTTTTGGGAGGGGGTTAGTGTACAGGATGCCAGAAAAGGTATGAAGAAATCGGATGTGCTGATGGTATAAAGGCGCTTGGGATTCTTTTGCGGGAATATTTTAAAATAAAATCGTAACCAAAGCGGCTGTTGTTGGGTGATAAGTCTTTTTTTGCGTAGCATCTGCGGTTCGTCATAGCCGGAGTGTTTGGAGGGCATCCCGTGGGTAAGATAAAGGGCCTTAATGCCATAACCCAACCAGGCTTTATTGCCGAAAACATCGGTGGTGGCACTGAGAGGGCCACAACAGAACCCGGCACGCAACATATAATAGATGGCCTTGAAAGAGGAGGCCATTAATACAGGATAATTCCGTGTTTTGAGTTCTTCATATACTTTGGCGTTTTGGGTAATCCAGATGGGGCGGATTTCTTTCTCATTCTGCAAGACGTATTCGTATAGAGCTTTGCTGTTGTCTGAATACTTATTGCCTCGCCAAGAACCGAATAGCCAGATATTGGCCTTGCGTCCGAAAATAATGTAATGTAAATATACAAAAGGAGACAGGAATACCCCAATGCCTATGTTCACAAGCTGTTTCATAAGTTGTTTGTTTCTACAAAAATACATTATTTCTGGATGCTAATTGATTTTTTTGATGTATTTATAATATAGACGAAAAGGTGGATAAAGGAATAAATCCATACCGGCTGCCGATAGAAGCCTGTATGCTGTTTTGAACATCTTTAATGAGGTTTTGATTCGGAAAGCAGGGTCAATGGCCGGATCTCCCAACACGAGCTGGAGTGTCTTTAAACGTTCTGCACGAGGGAGGGCGTAAGCATAGATTGACTTGAGAATGCTGAGGTCTGTTGAATTTTTGAAATAACTGATGTTTTGTTGTTCATATTTGCTTCCTTGTAATCCGAATCTTTGGCATACCTTTTTAATCAGATCAGGCAGTACTTCCCGGACATAAAGAAAAACTTCCGGTTTGTGGTTGGAATGTGACAGTGTGATGCGTTTTCGGGGCAAACGGTAATGATATG
>CAYNXE010000255.1:0-3077 GCA_964400995.1 uncultured Odoribacter sp. | reverse complement strand
TGCTTTGGTGAGAACCGTTGAACTGGATTTCTTGAAATAGACATGACATTGTGAGGATCTGGATTATATTGGTCACCATTCTTATCAACCAAAGATTTTGATCCAGAATATTCTCCATTCTTCCACACTCCCGGATCTGCAGGCGTATCCTCAATATAATCTCCTGCCCTAGAAGAGTTTGACCCATTTACTAATTCCGGATTGGTTCCATCTGCAGTTCCATAATGCGTGTCATATAAAGAAAAGATATGTCCCATCTCATGGGCAATAGTTCCATCTGCATAATGCTTCCCTGTAATTATGGACATATGTAATGGTTTGGATGTTGTTGCATATATGTCAGGATATGCATCATAATCAAAATCGCTTAAGATATATACATTTATGGTTTTATCATTATACTTTAAGTTCTTAAATGTATAATATGTATTCTGGTTGGATATATCAAGAGCTTTTATGATCAATGGGGTAAGATAATCAATATAATCAATATGCGAAATCTCAAATCTAAATTCCAAATTGTTGTCAGCAAAATATGAGTTTATAGCATCTCGATATTTTGATGCTACCAAATCACCATTTAAGCCAACTCCTGATGTTAATCTTACAATATGAATACTTACTCCCAACACTATATACTTGCCAACGCCACTTTCTGCTACAGCAGCACGAGAGGTAACAGGAAGATTGTCTAGGAAAAACCATGATGGTGGATCTATTTAAAGATTATTGCTATTATTGTTTCTTATCACATGCAATTACTCCTCCCACATACTTTGCTATAGAATCCTCAACTTCTTTAGAAGCGCATTCTAATCCTAATACGGTCGTATCGCCAAACAGCTTTATCCAAAGCCTTGTCTCTGCTGATTCATAAAAATTCAAAGTGTATTCTTTATCGCTTTCATTGTAGAATACACGGAAAGTAATGTTTTCCGGTGGTGTAGCAGGGGAAACCTCAATCTCAAGATCTATTATTTCCTCTTCCTTGTCGGAGCAAGCGGTTAAGCCGATGAACAGCGTGGTAAATAGAGCGGTCAGGAAGAGTAATTTTTTCATTATAACTGTGATTTTATTTGGTTTTATACGTGTTGATGTGTTGTGCTTGTTTTGTCCGACCGCAAACTCCCTTTACCGCCGGACACCTTCAGGTCAATCGTGAATTCATTCGTTCAGGTGATTAGAATTGATTTTCCCGCAATATAGGGCATTTTTTTATTAAAACAAAATTATTTCAAACAAATATTAAAATTTATTTAAAATTTATATTCAAACTAATATTCAACAGGTTCCGACGGAGGCGGATATTAGTTCAAAGCCCCACATCGAGCGCGCCAGCGCGATGGTGTGGGGTTAGGTGATAGGTGTAAACATGTCGGGCCTCGGAGAGGTCGGTTAATGGGCATCTTCGACGCCATTTTGCGCTCCATTCATTCATCACATGCCATGGCTTCGCTCGACATGGAGCTGGGTGCTAATTCCCGTCTTCGACGGGCTTGGGCGTACCTTCGCACGCACCTCCCACTCTCCAAAACTTTGCCCCACTCCTTTATGTTATATTTCTGAAGGATGTAGATAAAAAACGTTTCAGCATGTGGTCGAGCCGTCCATACACATTTGACCGAGTCGTACGCATAGTGTTTTCTTTAGCACTATGCGTAGCGGCGGTATGGCTTCTTATCGTGCTACGCCATGTACTTCTTCCCTTCTGTGTTGCCGCACTCATAGCCTACATCATCGAGCCGTGGGTACGCTACAACCAGTCTGCTCTGCGCCTGAAATCACGTAAAATAGCCGTGGTTGTCACTTGCTTCGAAACAGTATTGGCCATAGGCATAATGTGCGTCATCTTTGTGCCGCTTATCGAAAAAGAATGCGCACAGCTTTCGGCAATGCTCAACTCCGGAACCTATGTCGGCAGTATAGGTCATTTTCCTGAAACCATACACAGGGTTATCCGTGAGCACTTCGATCTTGACAAAATAGCTGAAAGACTCGAGAGTATCAATACACTGAGTACACTACAAAGTATGTGGAGCACATTCACCTCCGGGCTCAACGGCATTCTCGCCATACTTGGATGGGTGATAGCCATAGTATATATCTTCTTTATCTCACTTGACTTCAACAAATACCGCGACGACTTTTATAAATATATGCCCCGGCGGTGGCTTCCGGCCGCCCAGTCGATAGCCCACGACGTCAGCTGGACAATGAACAGCTATTTCCGCAATCAGGCGTTGATATCACTCATCACGGGACTCTGCTACGTCATAGGCTTCTCAATCGTCGGTATTCCCATGGCAGTGGCGATCGGACTCATGAACTGCGTGCTATTCATGGTACCTTACCTCGTCTACATCTCGGTTTTACCGGTCACCGCAATGTGCATTTTTCACTCCATAGCGACAGGCATAGATTTCTGGACGATATGGCTCGAGTGTATGGCCGTCTACGCCACCGTGGAAGTCTTTTCCGACCTCTACCTCACCCCCCGCATCATGGGCAAAGCCATGGGATTGAATCCAGCGATAATACTGCTTGCGCTCTCGGTGTGGGGGACACTGTTCGGCGTGTTCGGAATGGTCATCGCCCTGCCGGCGACAACCATAATCATCAAGTGGTTGAAAATATGGCTTGTTTCTATCGACCGCGCGCAGCAGGATCACACTGTCACGCCACAAAACGCCGCAGAACTTTCACCCTCATCATCGCCGCCACAATCAGGAAGCTCACCACACCCGACAGAACCACATTAAGCGCGAGACGCACCCCTGCCGGAAGCCCGGTGGCATACATTATCTCGTAGCCCCACTGCACGATCGAGAAGTGACAGAGGTACACTCCGAACGACATGATAGCAAGCTTCGTCACGATAGGCGGCACTTTCACCTGCGACCGTTCCACCCAAATGAACACCGGCAGAGTCATCATCAGCACGTTCACGCTGCAAAACGACCAGAATTGCTCGATAAGAAACCAATTACCGCTCGGCATCATCGACATGTAGCCTAATGTGGTGGCTGCAAATCCCACTACAAACATCGGTATTGTCACCGCAGCAAGTTTCCCGGAGC
>CAYNXE010000254.1:0-3078 GCA_964400995.1 uncultured Odoribacter sp. | reverse complement strand
GATGACGAGAAAGGATATTATAAAGTCGTTGATTTTGCTCAAACAGCAAGAGATGCCGTTTGATGTTATCCATCGTGACGAGGAGTTGCCGGTAAACCGCAAGAAAATAATCACCATACCCGGTGTACGCAGGTGTGGCAAGTCCACTTTGATGATGATAGCGATTAATACGCTGATAGAAAGTGGCGTGTCGGTGCAAAATATCCTGTGGATGGGATTCGACGACGAGCGTTTGAAGAAGATGACTTCCGATGATTTGGACGAGGTGATTGCCGCCTATATGGAGCTGTATCCCGGCGTGCCTATAAAGGACGTGCATATCTTCTTCGATGAAATCCAGATTATCGAGGGGTGGGAGTATTTCGTCTTGCGGGTATATAAAAGTTATTGCAAGAATATCTATATATGCGGTAGCAATGCCACGATGCTGTCGACGGAATTGGGAACGGCGTTACGGGGGTATCCGCTCGAGTATAGAACATATCCGCTTTCGTTTAATGAATACTGCCGCTTTAACGGAGTCAACACGGATAGTTATCTGGAACAGGATAGGGCGAAGGTCAGGAATGCTTTTGCCGGGTACAATCGTGCAAGTGCATTTCCGGAGGTGGTGTTGACTATGTCGGAGACCGAGAGATTGCAGCTTTTGAACGGCTATTTTGACACGATGTTGCTGAAAGATGTTGCCGAGCATTACGGGATAGCGAATTTGCCGGTTCTCCGATATTTTGTCAAACGCATAATGGCCAATCTGACCAAGCCGACCTCGATATTGTCGATATACAACGACATCAAATCTCAGGGTTGGCGAATAAATAAAGATGAGCTTTACAAGTGGGCTGACTATGTGTGTGATGTTTTTATGTTTGTCCGCATACCCAGATATGACCGTTCTTTGGCAAAGGAACAGAAGTCCCAGAAAAAATATTATTGTATCGACAACGGATTGCGTAGTGCCATATTGCTTCCGCAGAGTGATGACAACGGCAAGTTGCTGGAAAACATCGTATTTTTGCATCTGAACCGCAATCTGAAACCGGCGGAGCGAATTTTTTATTATCAGGAGTCCGCGGAATGCGATTTTGTCGTTCAGCGGAATGAACAGGTCGATGAGCTGATACAGGTTACGTGGGATATGTCGGATGACAACACAAGAGAGCGGGAAATCAATGGTCTATTGGAAGCGTCGAAAGTAACCCGATGTGATAAGCTGACCGTCGTAACGATTGAAGAGGAGAGTTCGTTCGAGAGAAACGGCAAGACCATCCATATTGTTCCGGCTTGGAAATGGATGCTCGGAAGGGATTGATTGCGAAACGTTGAAGTGGACAGGCAGGGTTTCCGCGGAACAAACTTGGGCGCAATGTGACAAAAAAAAATCGCTAACGAGTTAATGGTGTTAACTGTTAGCGATTTGCTTTGTACCCAGAGCCGGGATCGAACCGGCACGAATTGCTTCACTGGTGTTTGAGACCAGCGCGTCTACCAATTCCGCCATCTGGGCAAAGAACTCGGGTGCAAAGGTAGGTATTTTTGAATAACCTCCAAATAAATTTTGTTTTTTTTATCCGATTGCTTATTTTTATTTCGTTTATGCTGGTCGTGAGTTTATTCGTTTAAAATGATTCGACGACGGGAGTTAAGTTGTGTGTAGGTCGTTATTTTGCGGGGAAATAATAAATTGTTTTTAATGATTCGCTATTGTTTACTATTGGTTTTGTTGGCGGGGATGATGGCGGCTTGCCGTGTGTCCGCTCCGCAAGAGGTGAAATTGCAGTTGATTCCTCAGCCTCGACAGATTACGTTTGATGCGGGTAGTTTTAAATTGAACGGCCGGACGGTTTTGGAAACGAATGTTGAGACTGGAGCGTGCGGAGAGTTGCTGAACAGTGTGATTTCGGGTGTTGCGGGCTATGAGTTGCTTTCGGACGGGAATGGAGAAGGGGGGATTCGGTTGATGGTGGATACGGCGTTCAGACCGGGCGTGCCGGAGGCTTATCGGTTGCGGATTGCTCCGGAGTGTATTTCTTTGGAGGCGAATGCTCCCGCCGGGTTGTTTTATGGGGTTCAGACGCTGGGGCAGTTGTTGGCGGACAGGCAGTTTTATCGGGACGGAAAGAAGGAATGGGTTTTGCCGGCGATGACGATTGAGGACGAGCCTGCTTTTTCTTACCGGGGGTTGCATTTGGATGTTTCCCGTCATTTTTTTCCCAAGGAGTTTGTGATGAAGTGTCTGGATTTGATGGCCAATTACAAGTTGAACCGGTTGCACTGGCATTTGACGGATGCCGCCGGCTGGCGCATCGAGATTAAAAAATATCCGGAGCTGACGGAACGGGGAGCCTGGCGTTCCCGGGCAAGTTATATGGATTGGTGGAAAGGTGACCGGCGCTATGTGACCCGGGATTCTGCCGGAGCATACGGAGGTTTTTATACTCAGGATGACATCCGGGAGGTGGTGGCGTATGCTGCCAAACGGCACATTACGGTGATTCCTGAGATTGAGATGCCCGGACATTCCGAGGAGGTGGTGAGTGTCTATCCGCAACTGGGATGTTACGGGAAGCCTTATCGGAACGGGGAATTGTGTATCGGGAATGAGGAGACGTTTGAATTTGTGGAAAACGTGTTGACGGAAGTGATGGAGCTTTTCCCTTACGAGTACATTCATATTGGTGGCGACGAAGCGTCCACGGCGGCTTGGAAGAAATGCCCCAAGTGCCGGAAACGGATGAAGGATCATCGACTGAAGGATGAAAAGGAGTTGCAAAGTTATCTGATTCATCGGGTGGAGAAGTTTCTGAATGCTCACGGGCGCAAGTTAATTGGCTGGGACGAGATTCTGGACGGCGGACTGGCACCGGAGGCGACGGTGATGTCGTGGCGGGGAGAGTCGGGAGGCATCAAGGCTGCCCGGCTGGGACACGATGTGATTATGACGCCGGGAGGTTATTGTTATTTCGACAGCTATCAGGCAGACCCCCGGACACAGCCGGCGGCAATCGGCGGTTTCCTGCCTTATCTGAAGGTGTATTCCTACCATCCTGTTCCGGAAGAGTTGAGCGCCGAAGAGGGGAA
>CAYNXE010000253.1:0-3098 GCA_964400995.1 uncultured Odoribacter sp. | reverse complement strand
TTGGAATACACCAACGAACCGTATGCTTTGTCAAAAATTGCAGGTATAAAGATGTGTGAGAGTTATAATTTGCATTACGGGACGAATTATATTTCGGTGATGCCGACGAATCTTTATGGTCCGAATGATAATTTTGATTTGGAGTGTTCGCATGTATTGCCTGCCATGATGCGAAAGATGATACTTGCTCGTTATTTGTATGAGGGTGATTGGAAGGCTTTGAGGAAAGATCTTGACAAGATGCCTGTGGAAGGGGTAACAGGAGATGTTTCGGAGACGGAGATTACTTCTTTGTTGTTGAAATATGGCATATCAAGTCATTCACTTGAATTGTGGGGGACGGGAACACCTTTGCGTGAATTTCTTTGGAGCGAGGATATGGCGGATGCGTGTGTGTTTTTGATGGAACGGGTGGACTTTAAGGATTTGGCAGCCAATGTGACATCTGATGGAATACGAAATACTCATATTAATATAGGGACGGGAAAGGAATTGTCTATTCGGGATTTGGCGAAGTTGGTAAAGAGAGTTGTCGGCTATGAAGGTGCCTTGTCATTCAATTCTGACAGGCCTGATGGAACGCCTCGGAAACTAACTGATGTTGCGCGCTTGCATGCTTTAGGGTGGGGGCATCGAGTAGAAATAGAGGATGGAGTAGAGCGTTTGTATCAATGGTATATGAAGAAGTGAATCGTTCTCTATGGGTATAGTTATTCGTCAAAGTATAAAGGCAACTATCGTTAATTACATTGGTGCATTTATAGGCTTCGTGACAACGATGTTTGTCGTGACGAAGTTTTTGAAGCCGGAAGAAATCGGATTGACAAAGGTGCTTTATGAGGCGGCTTTTTTCATTGCGGGTTTGGCGCAACTTGGCACGTCGGCTTCCGCTATGCGTTTTTTTCCTTATTTTAAAGACCCGGAGAGAAAACATCATGGTTTTTTCTTTTATTTGATGTTGATGCCTGCGGTGGGGGCTGTGATTTTTTTAGGGTTGTTTTTTCTTTTGAAAGAACCCATTATTGACTTTTTTGCCAGGAAGTCACCGCTATTTGTTGAATATTCTTCGTGGGTAGTTCCTTTGGCTCTTTTCTTGCTTTTCTGGAGTGTATTGGAGGTTTATTCCAATCTGCTGATGCGGATAGTGGTTCCCAAATTTATTCGTGAGATAGGGGTGCGGGTGATGTTGTTGGCGCTGTATATGCTTTATGCCTTTCGGTTATTGGATTTGACAGGTTTGGTTATGGGGTTCGTGTGCGTGTACGGGATAGCAATGTGGTGTACTTTTATGTATGTTTCGCATATTGGTACCATTTCAATGAAGCACAACTTTGCTTTTATCGACAGGGATTTGCGAAAAAAGATACTGCATTATACATTGTTTCTGATTGTCGGGGCTTTGGGGGGCAATATTGTGGCTCAATTGGATTTGTTTATGGTTAGTTCCGAAATGGGCTTGGATTATGCGGGTGTCTATACGGTGGCTTTTTATATGGCGGCGGTTATTGAGATGCCGGCACGTTCGATTTTGTCCATATCTTCTCCTTTGGCTGCTACGGCTTTGAAAGAGGGGGATTTTGTAAAAGCCAATGAGTTGTACAAGAAGGTTTCTTTGCATCAGTTGATTGCAGGAAGTTCGCTGTTCTTGATTATTTGGATTAATATTGATAATATTTTTGCTATTATTCCCAACGGAGGAGTATATGAGGCAGGTAAATGGGTAGTATTCTTTATCGGTTTAAGTAAATTGGTCGCTATTACGCTGAATTTTGGAGGGACGTTGATTTCTTTTTCGCGTTATTATTATTGGGGGTTGTATTTCACGTTTTTCTTGACCGCTTTGACGATTTACACGAACTATTTGCTAATCCCTCGATTGGGAATTACAGGTGCGGCGGTAGCTTCGTTCATCACTTGTTTAATCAGTTATTCGTGGCAACAATGGATTGTGTTGAAGAAGGTAAAGGGCAATCCTTATGATGTGGCGATGTTGAAACAGATAGGGGTGGTGATGTTGTTGTTTGGGGTGAATTGTTTTTTGCCGCGGTGGACTGCTAATCCTGTCGTGGATGGTTGTTACCGAACTCTGATTATCGGCATCCTTTGGTTCGGTCTTGTATATTATTTACGTATTTCATCGGAAATCAACAGGTTGATTCGGGGTATTATGCATTTATAGCATATTACCTCAATAAAAAATGAAGTCAGTAATGCTAACGTATTTATGACACTTCCATATTTTATGGATTTTTCGTAATTTTACAATCTGAAACCCAACTAATCAGAATGATAGCTAAGGAGGAGGTACTGGACTTATTGAAGTCTACTGAATCATATCGTGTGGAGCGCACGACAAGTACAGGCAATATGGATAAGTTCTGTGAGGCCATTTGTGCGTTTGCCAATGATATGCCTGCTTCCCGAAAGAATGGGTATCTGATTATCGGAGCGAAAGATGATGGCTCTATTGCCGGAATGAAAGTGGATGATGTTCTGCTGAAAAAGATTGCAGCAATACGCTCTGACGGGAATATACTTCCTTTGCCAACAATGTCCGTTGAACGGTTTGCGTTCCCGGAGGGAGATTTGTTGGTCGCAGAGGTTCATCCGTCTGATTTGCCTCCTGTCCGTTATCGTGGCAGAGTGTTTATCCGTATTGGTCCAAGACGAGATATTGCCACTGAAGCCGAAGAAAGAATACTGGCAGAACGGCGTTGTTCGTTTATGGCGACGTTTGATGCAACCCCTTGCCTAAGTGCAAAACTGGAAGATTTGGATGTTGATTACATAAAGACCAATTATCTTCCTATGGTATTGGATGAGGAAACTCTTGCGAATGACAAACGTGACATTAAGGAACAACTTGCCTCTATACATTTATATGATAGGGACAATGACTGTCCGACATACGCAGGAATAATACTTTTCGGTTCCAATCCCAAGTATTTTCTTTTGGGCGACTATGTGCAGTTTGTGCGATTTGCTGGTAAAGGCAAGGAAGGCGATATATTAAATGAACGTCAATTCGCCGGCCCCCTTTACAAAATGCTTCCGGCACTGGAGTCCTTTGTAAGGGATGCAATTATCACCCAGCGTCC
>CAYNXE010000252.1:0-3201 GCA_964400995.1 uncultured Odoribacter sp. | reverse complement strand
CCTCGGGCCAGCGTGTTGCGGCAATACGCTTTCTCAGATCTGCAAAACGCGATTCTTCAAAGTTGATGTGAAATTCCTGAATATTCATCATACAATTTTTTATCATTTAGTGAGCCACGACTTGAATTCACTCGTGCGTTCTTTGTAATGGCATTTGTCCAGTTCTTGGCTGGATAATTTGTGCAGATGTTGGCTGCACAATGACAGATGTCTTTTGTGTAGGTTGGCTTGATTCAATTTGTGCAGTTCTTGGCTGCACAAATTCAGCGTTCAGATACTTTTCTACAATTGCATTGAATGTTTCCGACGAATATTCATCGTAAAACATGACCATATTATAAATATTCCTCCTGCTATATCCATTAATATCCGGTCGTTGGGAACGGATATATTCGGATAACTGCGATACAACCTTACTTCCCCATTCCTCACTTTTCAATTTGGCTGATACATATTTTCCTACATGCCATGCTGTGAGTAGCAGTTCTTCATTAACGACTCTTGAAGCACGGCTTTTATGTTGGAGAATAATGTCTATGACTTCTCCAAACTGCTGCTCAATTGATATGGCGATTTTATTGTTTTCCATATACTCAATCACACGCTTTAATTGCAAAAATAAGTATTTATACTGCAAATTTACAGTGTTTTTGGAATACGAGTAAACATCTATCTCTCTAATTGTAGAATTTTTTTCTAAAAAAAATCAACTGAATCCGTCATTTGCCGAAACTTCCGTTGCAAATCCGGTGAAGATTCGGTGAAGAAAGGCAATAACAACTTATTTAACTCCTATTCACCTCCTATTTACAACTGTTCTGAATAAGTTGTATATAGGAGGTAAATAAGGGATGTATAGGAGGTGTAGCGGTTCTTCACCGAATCTTCACCCTAAATAGAACGGGAGAACAATGGGAACGATTATTCCAAAATCCGGTCAATGACGGGGGTGATGTCCTGGTTTTTGTGAATGCGGACGGGGCGGATGCCTGCGGCTTGGGCGCATTCGACGTCCCGTGTGCTGTCGCCGATGAACCAGGAGCGTTGCCTGTCGATATGGTATGCCTCGATTGCCTGGTTTACCATGAGGGGCGAGGGCTTGCGGCAGTCGCAGGGGGCAATGGCCTCGTGGTGGGGGCAGTAGTATATCCGGGTGATGAAAACGCCTTGTTTTTCCAGTTCCGTGCGCATTTTCCGATGTACGGCTTCCACGTCCTGATGTGTATAGATGCCTTTGGCGATTCCTCCCTGGTTGGTGACGACAAAGAGCAGGTAGCCGGCATCCTGGAGGCGTTTCATGCCTGCGATGACTCCCGGATTGAATACGAAGTCCTCGGGCTTGTAGATGTAGTAATGTCCTTCGTCCGAATTGATTGTCCCGTCCCGGTCGAAAAATACGGCTTTGGCAAGCGGTGTGTTTGCTGGGTTCTCCATTTGTCCTGTTCGGTTTGAATGCCCCGGTTTTATCGGTGCATGATTTTAAAGATCAGTTCTTTCAGCAATTCCCCGTCGGAAATGTTGGCGTTGCCGACCCCTTTGGCTTTCATGTCGTATTCCCGGAGCAGGGAGATGACGTTGGCGCATTTCATGGCATTGTACACCTTTCCTCCGTCGGTGTAATCTTTCATATAAAACGGATGTACGCCCAACAATTTGGCCATTTCCTGGGTATTGGGCGTCGTCTTTTTCTGATAATGGTAGGTCAGCAGATTCAGGAAATATCGGAACAACGTGGAGATGGTCAGCACCAAGGGATTGTTTTTGGGATTGGCTTCAAAGTAATTGACAATCCGGTTGGCTTTCAGGTGGTCTTGCCGAATGATCGCGTTCTGCAATTCAAAACTGTTGAAATCCTTGCTGATGCCGGTATGTTCCTCTACCAGTGTTTCTGTTATTTCTCCTTTTGGGGGCAGCAGCAGGAGCAGTTTGTCGATTTCATTCGCCACCCGGCTGAGGTCCGTTCCCAGGCTTTCCGCCAGGATGCCGGCAGCCTTGGTTGTGATGCCGAAGGACTTTTCCTTGCAGTAGCCGATAATCCATTCCGGCACTTTGTTTTCGTATAATTTTGCCGATTCAAAATAGACGCAATGCGGGGAAGCGCCCAGCTTTTTGAAAACCCCTTTCCGCTTGTCCGGCTTCTTGTTCTTGTAAGCCAGCACCAGTACGGTGGACTGCTGGAAGTGGTCGATGTAGGGGGAAAGGTTGTCGAAATCGCGGATGGTCTGCGCTTCCTTGTCGATGACCCCCTGGCGTTCCGACATCATGGGAAACCGGCGGGCGGTGTCGGTGACCGTGCTCATGCTGACATCGTTGCCATACACCACCGTTTGGTTGAACGCCTTTTCCTCGTCGGGCAATACCGTTTCTTCCATCAAAGCGGTCAGCCGGTCGATGAAAAAGGGTTCCTCGCCGCATAAAAAATAAATCGGCTTGTAGGTTCCGGCTTTGATTTCTTTTCTGATTTCGTCGAATGTCATCATGGTTCTGCTGTGCTAATGCGCCTGCGGGACAAAGTTAGAAAAACTTTTTCCGATAACTCCCTGCCGGGCGTTTTCCTGTAATATTTTTTGAACGATTTCTTCGATTTCGGCATCTGTTCCGTGAGGGTCGTAGTCGGCTTTCAGGTTGTTGCCGAACAGCAGGGCGAGGGATTGCCAGAAATAGGCGTTTACGCTTCCCTTGTATTCCCGGATGTGGGCGAAGGAAGAGTGGTTGGTTTCCCGGTATATCAATCTTACCAATATCCGTCCCTGCGTGACGCTTAATTTCATCAGCGGTGTCTTGAAGGTCTTCATCAGTTGCGCGTACTCTTGCTTGATGATTTGTTTCCGTTCCGATTCTTTTTTCGCCGAGGTCAGTTTGCGTTCGATTTCATCGATTTTGGTTGCGGCAATGCGGGCGTACGGGTAAACTTTCCGGACGTTGTATTCCAATCGGTTGCGGCGATTTTCCTGGCGTCTGTACCGGCCGGCATTCCGGAGCCTGCCTTTCACAAGCACTTCGTCCAGCCGTATCTGGGCGATGGTGTCGTTACCCGTAATTATGGCACGTGCTATTTCCTGTTTTTGTGAAAACAGATTGTTTGCATAAAAAAACAGCACTATGCCCATAATTATTCTCTGCATTCCCGAAATATTTTTTTACTTTTGATGCGTAAAAATACGAATAATTGTGGACGAACAGTTTCAAGACTTGTTTAAA
>CAYNXE010000251.1:0-3202 GCA_964400995.1 uncultured Odoribacter sp. | reverse complement strand
GATAATCCGGGGAGAAACACCCGCACCGCTCATATCCGGACTCGTATCCACGTGGGCGATAAAACCGATGACCGGACGGTCCTCATAACCGGGAGAGGCAGGTATCGTTCCCATGGCATAACCGTTGGCATCCAGTTCTATTTCCGTCAAACCAAGTTCTGTCATCTCCCCGACCAGATGATTCAACAAAACCAATTGTTTTGCCGTAGACGGATAAGTCTCGCTCTCCGGGTCACTCTGCGTGTCGAACCCGACATACTTCAAAAAACGCTCTTTCAGTTCCATAACTCAATATATTATGCTTTTATTCAAAACTTCATCAAGCCTCTTCCTTGGCTCTCAACGAATCCCAGATGAAATAGCCGATAATCGCGACATACATCACCACGGCCAGCCACTCCGCACCGCTCCAGGTGGAATACCAGTCCGCACCGGCATACTTCAACACGGCACTGACCACGCCCATCAACGCTCCACCGGCAATAAAACCGGAAGCAATCAGCGTTCCCCGCTCGCGACGCATCTTGTTCACCTGCTCGTCCTTGCTGCGCGTAGACACATACCAGCTCACCAGACCGCCAATCAACAAAGGCGTATTCAAATCCAACGGAATAAACATACCCAGGGCAAACGCCAGGGCAGGCACGCCAATCATGGTCAGAATCAACGCCAGAGCCGCACCGGCAAAATACAACATCCAGGGAGTCGCTCCACCTTCCATCAAAGGCTTGATCACAGCCGCCATGGCATTGGCCTGCGGAGCCACCAAGGCATTCTCACCGACAAAACCGTAAGTCTGATTCAAAATCATCATCACGCCCGCCACGGTCGCCGCCGAAACGACGGTTCCCAGGAATTTCCATCTCTCCTGCTTCACCGGAGTCGTACCAATCCAGTAACCGATTTTCAAATCGGTAATGAACCCGCCTGCCATAGACAAAGCCGTACATACCACGCCGCCGATAATCATCGCCGCCATCATTCCGTTCGTACCGCTCAATCCGGCACTCACCAGCACCAAAGACGCCAGAATCAAGGTCATCAGCGTCATTCCGGAAACCGGATTCGTCCCCACGATAGCAATGGCATTGGCCGCCACGGTGGTGAAAAGGAAAGAAATGACAAACACAATCAAAATGGCAACGACGGTCTGGAAAAGATTGCCCAGCACCCCGAAATGGAAAAAGACAAAAGTAGTAATCAAAGTCGCCAGCAGACCCGTCAGAATGATTTTCATGGAAAGGTCCCGCTGCGTACGCTCGGTGGCTTCCTCCGTGCCCTTTTTACCGCCCAGCTCCTTCACCGCCAGTCCCAACGCCTGCTTGATGATGCCCGACGAACGGATGATGCCGATGATACCCGCCATGGCGATACCGCCGATACCGATATGCCGGGCATAATGGGTAAAAATCTGCTCCGGAGACATATCGCGAATCAAGGTGGAGACACCTTCTCCCACCACCAACGTCTGCCCCTCGGCAAAATAACTCAAAAAAGGAATCAGAACGAACCACACCGTAAACGAGCCGGCACAAATAATAGCGGCATATTTCAAGCCGACAATGTACCCCAGTCCCAGAACGGCAGCCCCCGTATTCACCTTGAACACCAGCTTCTTCTTATCCGCCAGCACGGTACCCCACTCCGTAATCCGGGTGGATACACTCTCCGTCCACCAACCGAAAGTGCTGATGAAAAAGTCATACAGACAGCCAATCAATCCGCTCACCGCCAGCAATTTCGCCTGGTTACCCTTCTTCTCGCCGGAAACCAGCACCTCGGTGGTCGCCGTAGCCTCCGGGAAAGGATATTTCCCGTGCATATCCTTCACGAAATATTTCCGGAACGGTATCAGCATCAGAATGCCCAGCAACCCTCCCAGCAAGGAAGACAGGAAAATCTGGTAAAACTTCGCGTCCAGCCCCAGGATATAGAGAGCGGGCAACGTAAAGATAGCCCCGGCGACAATCACTCCGGAACTGGCGCCGATGGACTGAATAATCACATTCTGACCGAGCATATTGTTTTTCTTCATCAGGTTTCCGCACCCGACGGCAATAATCGCAATCGGAATGGCAGCCTCGAACACCTGCCCCACCTTCAACCCCAGATAAGCCGCAGCTGCCGAGAAAATAACAGCCATAATGATACCAAACACCACGGAATAAGGCGTCACCTCCTTGGGCTGACTGCCTGCCGGCATAATCGGTTTATACTCCTCTCCCGGTTTCAGCTCCCGATAGGCGTTATCAGGCAACGAATTCAATTTTTGTTCTTCTTGTTCCATCAGTTTATATTTAAATTCATATTTCAATACAACTCTTCCTCAAACGATTTCAAAAGTAAGGATTTAAAATAAAAAGTAAAAATTATACGAAAAAAGATTACACCGCATCATCTGCCCGCTTCACCTCTCGTAGTCAGGAAGGAATCTATTCCGGCAATACATGCCGCGCCCATTCCGGCACATCGGTTACATACATTTTAGCCAGCGCTCCGTTCGTCAGCCTGAACAACAGCCTGGCATCCTCGTTTTCGACGGAATTGTCATAAACATACAGGCGGTCCACCATCAAAGCAACGGTTTCACAATTCACGATAGATTTATAATACCGTGAAACTATCTTCGCAATAGGAACATCATGTCCACCCTTTATGACCCTTTGGGTTATTCTGGCGGCATTGATAGCCGGAGTTGTTGTAGAAATAAAGAACAGCCTGACAAAAAAACCGGCTTGTTTGGCACGAATAAGAAAGTCAATTTTTTCTTCTGAGGAAAATACGGTTTCAAAAACAAAACTTACCTTTTCTTTCAGACATCGTTCCCTCCACTCCTTGCAATAGTTTGCCGCACTAACCACAGCTTCCGCAGAGTTCCAGTCGCCAAACTTTTCTTTCGCCACTTCATCGGGATTAATATAAACCGTACCGTCCGCCCACTCATGACGAAGAAATTTTTGAGTCACGGATGTCTTGCCTGACCCATTGGGCCCTGCGATGACAATCAGTTCCGGTTTCCCGTTCTTCCTAACCATTCAAGACACGATTTATGCGTTCCGCCCATTTGGCTTTACTTATCGTAGCCATACGACGCATTTCCGCAAAATATGCCTCTTGAGCCTTTCGGTTTGATTCCGCCGCCTCTTGCGCAACTTCTTTCATGATTTGAGCAAGCATCTCATCGCTGGGTTCCTCACCGGAA
>CAYNXE010000250.1:2020-3242 GCA_964400995.1 uncultured Odoribacter sp. | reverse complement strand
GGTCAGTCTCCATCCGAATGGATTTCGTCGGTGACGACCACATACGCCAAGCTCCTGCTTGAGCAGACAGACAAGAGCATAAAAGAAATTGCCCAGGAATTGAATTTTCCCGAGCAATTCACTTTCCGTAAATATTTCAAACGGCATGCAGGCGTGTCGCCGACGGACTACCGCAGTCAAACTCGATAAAACGGTTGTCGTATTACAAAAAATGCAGTATTGAATTTTCGATACTGCATTTTTCTATTTAAGTCCATGTCACTCTCAGTCAGGAAGCACCGGGAGCTGAATGTAGCTCGGGTACCGACCTCCCACGTGAAGTACATGCGTGCCTTTGTTGTCGGGGATGCAGCCAGGAGTTCCGGGCATGATGCTACCGATTTCATCCTTTGTCGAGACGACGACACGCATCGTCTCTCCGGGATAGAACACCATACCGACGGGACTGAGGATGATGTCAAGTTCGACAACCTGTCCTGCCGACAGTTTGTCAATTTGACTGAAACTGTAATAAGGACAGACGTCCGTAGACCTTTCCGGATCAAGGTGACGCATAGACGCACGCAGACGGCCGTGAACACCCTTGTAGCGGAGAGTGGATGCTCCATCCTGCGTGAAGTCGTGGAGCGCGGCACCGTTGTTGGGAACAACCGATTCTGAAAGGATGTTTCCTCTTGCATCGAGTTTCTGCACCCAGACGAACACGTCCATGTCGTCGTATCCCTCGACTTCGGCATATAGTTTGATTTTGGGATAGCCCACAAAACGTGCGGTCTTGTCGAATGTTTTCTGGAACGATACCCGGACGGGCAAACCGTCGGGGCTATAACGAAGTGCCATTTCCTGTGCCGGAACATCGGTTTTCAGGGAGCGGTCCGTGCCGTCGAGATACCATTTTTCGTAGTTTACGCCCTTGGGCGGGAACTGTTCCGCCACTAGGCCGGTCTTATTGCCTCCTTCGAGGTCGAGAACGGCGTAACGGACGGCAGGAGTATCTTCCCAACCGTTTTCCTCCTCCTTCAGATAGCGGTCGAAGAATCGCTTGCGCTCCTCGGTGTTGTGGAGGTCGTAATAATCGGAAGCCGATTGTGAATGCGAAGCCGGTTGGAAAAGTGGATTATATGCGAAGGCTTGGGAAAAACAGAAGCGGCCATTATAAGCAAAGTTTTGAGGCGCCAATGGCAAGGATTCTGATTGTGGATGATAATGAAACAAATATGAT
>CAYNXE010000250.1:0-2010 GCA_964400995.1 uncultured Odoribacter sp. | reverse complement strand
AGCGTGTGAAGCGTGTTGGCATAGCTTGCGGTAACAAATGCCGGGATATTGATTTTAGAGCAGTCGGCACGCTTGTCCTGCCATATTTCGGCACTGGCCAAAGGATAGGCGTACATTTCATCAATCATGTCTTCGCGTTGGGCTCCCGACATGCTGACGTGGTTCACTTGAAGGCGTCCGAGGAAGTGCGGATCATGCACACCACCGACATAGCAGATATCGCGATAAGCATCCTGCAGCCCTTCATGGGGAGCGATGCAGGTAAGATGAGGCGGCTGTGCGGCGGCAATGAACCATTGCGAAAAGGTAAGGTAACTCGTACCGGTAAGGGCGGTCTTGCCGTTGCACCACTCCTGTGTGGCGAGCCATTCAATCAGGTCGTAGGCATCGCAGGCCTCCTGTGAGCCAATCATGGTGATGTCGCCTTCGCTGCGGGCGATACCGCGAGGATCGGGATTGCACACGGCATACCCCTTTGCACACCAATAGTCGGGATCCGGTCCCTCGAATTTCGTGAGTCCGGAACTCCACTTGTTTCCCATGCCCAACATATTGAAAAGTCCGATATAGCGCGGAGCCGTGCCGGCAGTCTTGCCGTAAGGGCTCCAGGCGATGAGGACGGGTACTTTGTCACCCTCCTTCAGATCGGCAGGCAGATAAATGTCGGTGTAGATGGTCACGCCGTCGCGCATCTTGACGGGAACATCCTGAAGCATGCGCAAGTCGTTGCGCAACGGAGAGCATTGCGGATGCAACTGCGTGCCCGCTTTGAGTATTCTGTCGCCGGGATTAAATTTACTCAATACCCCGTGGACGTTTCCGTCATCGATATAGGGGAAAGCCGGTTTGAATACCATCTTCTCACAGATTTTTTCCATATTCTAACTATTTTTTAATGTTAAGACTCACTGATACAATCAATGTATAAAGATATGGCTTATGCCCCATCGGACATTAGTCCATATCAGTGGAATATTGAGCAAAATCGCATATCCTCCATGGAAGGCTCCCGAATCATCTTTTCGTGAGGCGGTAACGTGTCGGAGACATGTTCAGGTGCTTTTTACAATACCGGCTGAAATACCCCAGAGAGGTGAAATTCATCTCGTCGGCAATCTGAGAGACGGAGAGTTTGTTTTCATTGAGATAGTCTATGATCATCGCACTGGTCGTGCGATCGATATGATAGGATACATTGTTGCCGGTGAGGCGTTTGATAACGGTGTTCAGGTACTTCCTCGACACATGAAGCGCTGAAGCATATTGTCCGGGTTCGCGCTCGTATTTTACCCGTCCGCTTTCGAGAAGCAGAAAAAACTGACGGGATATTTCATTCGCGCGATCCAAATCGGGGATGGATTCCGCAAATTCGGAATGGAACTCAAAAAAATCATACGCCAGCGTCCGGAGCAGTCCGCCAATCATTTCATCGTAGAATTTATGTCCGGTATCTCCGACTCGTTTTTCTATGGCCAAAATATCCTCTTTGAAAACGGTAGCCTGATTTTGGGTCACCGTGATTACGGGAGTGGAAAAAAGTTTGAGGTGTCCGCTGATGGAATAGTTGCGTGCCGGAAGCAGGGAGTGGAGAAATTTGTCCGAAACCAGGACAAACAGGCATTTGAAATCCTTGTCGCAATGGATGTTTTTAATGGCTCCGGCATTGGGAAAGGCCATCAATGAATACGGTTGCAGGCAGAACTCCCGATTGCCGACAATAAATTCGGCACTTCCGGATTCACAGATAAGATGCAGGATATATCCTTTATGGTCCGGCTTATTGAGGGCCAAGAAGTCGCTGCCGGTTATGATTCGGTTTCTTTCTGACGCTGCCATGCTGGCAAAGTTAACGAATTTGAGCCTTTTGTGCAAGCACTGGGGCGCATTGTGTAATGACAGTTTTGCTAATCCTTTGTAAATTTGCAATATAATTTTAATCCTTAATTCGAAAAATAATGAAAACGACACGTACTTTGATGACACTCCTTGTGATACTCTTTAGTGCAATGG
>CAYNXE010000249.1:0-3247 GCA_964400995.1 uncultured Odoribacter sp. | reverse complement strand
ACCGGCAACCCTAAACTAATACACTGAACCGCAAAATACAGATGGGCGATTCCAAAATTGGACGATTGGTTTACAACTTACCCAGTTGCACGTCCAGTTCGTTGCTGTCATGCCCGGAGAAGATGATTTTGCCTTCGGGGTCGATGATCAGGAACGTAGGTATGGAATGGATTTCGTATTTCTTTCCGATTTCACGGCTAAAGTTTCGGGTGGCGCAATATTGTTGCCAGGGCAGGCGTTCCTCTTTCATCGCCTGTTTCCAGTCGGCATCGTTCTTGTCGACGGAAACGCTGAGGAAAGTCAGGCGTTTGCCGTAAGTCTCGTAGACCTTGCGCAGATGCGGGAAGCTGGCTCGGCAGGGACTGCACCACGATGCCCAGAAATCGATGAACGTGTACCGTCCCGGAAGAACGAGCGCACTCAGATTCAGCGTGTCGCCCTTGGGGGTATATACCTCTCCTCCGGCAAAGGGAGTGCCTTTCACGTAGGCGGATGCGGCGCGATAGGTCTCGCGGAACTTCTTTAAGTCGGCGGTCGTGTCAGTGTAATCGGCAAATAGGCCGGTCATGGCATCGAGGTCCGCCTGGGTGTAGGTGAAAGGTTCAAATTCCAATTGTTTAGCCAGATAAAGATTGACGGGCAGGTTGCGCTGCGAGGCGATGAAATCGCGGGTGGCTGCGCGCAGTTGTTGCTTTAGGGAATGGAGTGCCTGGGCATCGGGTTGGCGGTTGTCCTGCTTGGCATGTTCTTCAGAGCGGATAGCTACCTGCAGGTCCATCGTCTGCCGGCGATAGCGGTCGAACACCTCCTGGCTGGCAGAACCTTGCAGGGTGTAGTTGTTTTCCTTTCGGATGTCGTAACGCCAGAACGATTGCGGCAGACTGTCGATGTGCGGAGTGGCGAAGGTGAGATTGCCGTTTTCGACGAAGAAATTGGCTTCGGAATATTTTACGGCGTGTTCATCCTTGATGCCTAATTTCTGGGCAATGTCGTAATTGTTCATGCTCAGGCGTCCATGAAAGGCTCCGGCGGGCAGTTGCCCGGTCAGTTCGAATTTCTCTCCGACGATATATCCCTTTATTGGTTCGATTTTCTCCCGGAAACGGAGGTCGATTTCCGTGCTGTCCATAGCTCCGGGCACGGTGCCGCGGAGTACGAGGCGGTCTGCCGGACGAGGAGAGCAGGCAATCATGCCGCCTGCCCACAAAAGGGCAAAAAGGTGTCTTTTTTTCATTTCAGTTTATTTTTTAGAAGGTTGTGCATATTTTTTGTATTGTTTGAAGGTCCATTCCGCATGACGCTTGTCATTGTCGTCGGGCAGGTTGGGCAAAATCTTGTCGCCGAGTGCCACTAACCGGACATAATCTTTTTGTTCCAGTACGTCGCCGAAACAGGACAGAGCCACCGAGTAGTCGGATAGGTTCATACCCGAAAGGCTTGCCGCCTTGCTCTCCATGGTGGCGATGAGCAACCGGGAGAGCTTCTTGCCGAGTTTTCCGTATTGCTTGGGATAAGGTTCTTGCGATGTCCAGAGAATGGCGCGGAAACCGAAAGCGTACATTTTCACTTCTCCGGAGCTTGCCTGCGGTATCTTCTGCTCAAGCATTTTGGCAACCTTGTCGATTTCCTTGCGGCTCACCGGTCCGGCAAGCGTCAGCATTTGCTCCAGGGATTTCTGGCCGTTGATTTGGAAACCGGCGATGTGTTTTGCCAACAGCTCTACCGAGGGCGTGTCTTCTTTGGCATATCCGGCGATGTGGTCTGACAAGACTTTACTGTAATGTTCGTAGAGGAATTTGTCCACGGTCTTTTCACCGACGTTTTGGCGAATGGCGGACAGGTTGTCGAGCAGGAAGTTGAACATCGGCGAACCGATAGTGCAACTGCGTGTATTGTATAAATTCCAATACGCTGCCTGCATCTTTTCTTGTTCCGTGAGTTGTTCCAGCAATTCGGCGTACACTTTTTCCGCTTGGCTGTCTTCGCCGGCTTCCTCCAGTGCTTCCCAGTAGCCGAACAATCCGGTCTTGTCCAGTTGTCCTTCCTGGTAGAGACGGTGCAGGGCAGCCAGGTTGGTGTTTTCGTTTAGCCCTTTCTCTACCCGGGCGATAAACGTTTCCAGGTTGTCAGCGCCCACCAGACGGTGTTGAATCGTACCGTCGGGACGGATAATCAGGAACGTGGGGTAGGCGTGAACTTCGTATTTCTTTGCCAGTTCGACGCCTGCGCCTTTTTCCATATCATATTTCACGCTGACAAAGCGGGGGTTGAAATAGTCGCCTGCCGCTTTCTGCGGAAACACTTTCTTTGTCATCTCCTGGCACGGTCCGCACCAGGAGGTGTAGCAGTCCATAAAGACCAGCTTGTTTTCGGTTTGTGCCTGTTGCAGGGCTTCTTCGAGCGTGATGTCCCGAAAACCGACGCCCTCCTGGGCGAAAGTCCCGTATCCTGCCAGCAGGCAAAAGAGTAAAAGGTAAATGTATCTCATGACCGTAGGTTTTGAAACACTTATTTTAAAATCTTTTCCAATTCAATTTTCACTTCCTCCGGCGAATAGCTGCCGAATACCACCCGTCCTTCCCCGTCGATGAGAATCAGGTTGGGGATGCTCTGGAAATGGTAATTGCCCGTCAGTTGCTCAAAGCCTTTGTTGCCGACGATGAACTGCGACCAGGGCATTTGCTCTTCTTTCAAAGCTTTTTGCCAATTTTCCTTTTTCTCGTCCAGGGAGATGCTGATGACGTCGAAACGGTCGCGACCGTAGCGGTTGTACAGGGCTTTCACGCCGGGGATGGCGGCACGGCAAGGACCGCACCAGGACGCCCAGCAGTCGATGAGGGTCACGCATCCTTTGCGGATGTGGGCGGAAAGACTGTCAGGTTCAAGGGCAGGCGTATAGAGTGCCACTTCCGAATAAGGCGCATTTTTGCAGTAGCTATGCGCTTGTTCTGCCAGTTTCCGGAAACGAGGCAGGCGTATCGTGTCCTTCACCTCGGTGGTCAGGGCAACCAGTTTGTTGAGTTCCTCGCCCGTGACGTTGTAATTCCGGGAGACCATCGTTTCGGCGATGTACAGGGACAGGGGCGACTGACGGTGGCTGCGCACGAAGTTCAGTTGCTGTTCCCGCAGGCGGGCGGCGGCTTCTCGTTTTTTCTCATAATGTCCGGCGAAGAGACGGTCGTATTCTTCCGGCGTGTATTTCCCGGGATCGAGTCCCCGGTTGAAATTTAGCGAGGTCAACGCACTG
>CAYNXE010000248.1:0-3277 GCA_964400995.1 uncultured Odoribacter sp. | reverse complement strand
GGCGGCCTGGATGTGGTGGGCGTGCTGCTGACCAGGTGGCGGAAGGATTTCAGCGTGGGGAAGGTGTATCTGATCATGAACCTGACCCTGTATGCCATCTGTCTCTTCATGTTCGATATAGAGATTGTGGTGTACTCCGTCATCTTTGCGGCGGTGCATTCCCTGGCCATAGACAAGGTACATATCCAGAATATCAATGTGGAGGCCAATATCATTACAGCGCAGAAAAATAAAACCGTAATAAAGGATATTCTTCTCATACGTAATAAATTATTAATTGTCGTTTTCAACGTTTTCTTCTTCGCTCTTCTCTCCTGCCTCTTCGGTATTTTCTTCTTCTTTGGAAGCCGAAACTTTGGCAACCGCCGCAATGGCATCTTCGTTCCTCAGGTTGATTAATTTCACGCCTTGGGTATTCCGTCCCATCACCCTCAACTCTGCGACCTCCAGACGGATGGTCAATCCGGAACGGTTGATAATCATCAGGTTGTCTTCATCGGTAACATCAATCAAGGCAATCAGGTTTCCGGTCTTATCCGTCATGTTGATGGTCTTGACTCCCTTGCCGCCCCGGTTCGTGATGCGGTAATCCTCGATTGCCGAACGCTTTCCGAAGCCGTTTTCCGATACCACTAAAATATTGGCGTTGTCGGGGTTCACGCAAACCATACCGATCGCTTCATCCCCCTCTTCCATCCAGATTCCGCGCACGCCCGATGCGGTACGTCCCATCGGACGAACCTTGCTTTCCGGGAAACGAATGGCCTTGCCGGACTTGACTGCCAACATGATGTCGCATTCGCCGTTGGTCAGCTTCGCCTCCAGCAATTGGTCGCCTTCCTTGATGGTAATGGCATTCACGCCGTTCTGGCGAGGACGGGAATAAGCCTCCAAGGTCGTCTTTTTGATGATACCCTTCTTGGTACACAATACGATATAGTTGCTATTTATATAATCACTGTCTTTCAATGAAAGCAGATTGATATAAGCCTTAACTTTGTCGTCCGGTTCGATGTTCAGCAGATTCTGAATAGCCCTGCCTTTGGACTGCTTGGTGCCTTCCGGAATATCATATACTTTCAGCCAGAAGCATTTTCCTTTCTCCGTAAAGAAAAGCATGGTATTGTGCATCGTGGCCATAATCATGTGTTCCAGGAAATCCTCGTCCCGGGTTGCCGAACCCTTGGAACCGACACCTCCCCGATTCTGTACTTTGTATTCCGACAAAGGAGTACGTTTGATGTAACCCATGTGCGAAATCGTAATTACCATCTCCTCGTCGGCATAGAAATCTTCCGGATTGAATTCTTCGGAAGCGTACACGATATCCGTTTTGCGCTCGTCTCCATACTGCGCCTTGACAGCCAGCAATTCATTTTTGATGATTTCCATTCTCAATTCGACACGTGCCAGCACATCGTTCAAATGAGCGATTAATTTCTCGATTTCATCGTATTCCGCTCTCAGTTTTTCCTGCTCCAGTCCCGTCAATTGTCCCAGACGCATGGCGACAATGGCGGCAGCCTGCTTGTCTGACAAGCTGAAACGTGACATCAAGGCCTCCTGTGCCTCTGCCGGATTCTTGGAAGCCCGGATCAGGCGGATAACCTCGTCGATGTGGTCGGAAGCGATGATCAAGCCTTCCAGGATGTGCGCCCTCTCCTCCGCTTTGCGCAACTCGAACTGCGTACGGCGGACAACGACATCATGCCGATGCTCCACGAAATAGCGGATAATGTCCTTGAGATTGAGCAATTTGGGACGTCCGTGTACCAAGGCAACGTTGTTCACGCCGAAAGAGGATTGCAGAGCGGTATGCTTCAGCAATGTATTGAGGACCACATTGGAAATGGCATCCTTCTTGATATCGATAACGATACGCATTCCCTCCCGGTCCGATTCGTCATTGATATTGGAAATGCCCTCGATTTTTTTCTCGTTGATCAAATCGGCGATGCGCGAAATCAGCTCCGCCTTGTTGACCATATAAGGAATCTCATGCACGATGATTTTTTCACGGCCGTTGGGCATCACCTCAATGGAGGTCTTGGAACGAATCACGATACGTCCCCTACCGGTCAGATAAGCATCCCGCACGCCGCCATAGCCGTAAATCGTTCCCCCTGTCGGGAAATCGGGAGCCTTGATCAATTTGATCAGTTCCTCGATGTCGACATCGTTGTTGTCAATGTATGCGCAAATCGCATCCACGGTATCCCCGATGTTGTGGGGTGCCATATTGGTCGCCATACCGACGGCGATACCTTGTGCCCCGTTTACCAATAAATAAGGTATCCGGGTCGGCAGCACGCTGGGCTCTTTCAACGAACCGTCGAAGTTGTCCAGCATGTCAACGGTATCTTTTTCGATATCCACCAGCATGTCTTCAGTAATTTTGGCCATACGCGCCTCGGTGTAACGCATGGCAGCGGGGCTGTCGCCGTCGACTGAACCGAAATTACCTTGTCCGTCCACCAAAGGATAGCGCAAAGACCAATCCTGTGCCATACGAACCATGGCCATATATACGGAACTGTCACCGTGGGGATGATACTTACCCAGCACCTCTCCCACAATTCTGGCTGATTTCTTGAAAGGTTTTCCGGAAGTCAGTCCCAGCTCGTTCATTCCGAACAACACACGCCTGTGAACCGGTTTCAATCCGTCACGCACATCCGGCAAAGCCCGGGAAACAATCACCGACATTGAATAATCAATGTAGGACGATTTCATTTCCTCCTCAATGTTGATTTTAATAATTTTTTCTCCGCTATTTTCCATCTATATTAAATTACTGTTTACCAATGCAATATAAGGGAAACGAATCCATCTCCCGCTTTTTTGCAAAAAACATACAAATATAATAAATTCCAACAATCCATAAAGAAAATCTGCTTTCTTTTTTAACCTTCCGGTATCTCCGTGGTAAAGGTATCGTAAGCCAATTTTACGTTTTCCGGCAACTCTTTCGCCACTTCCGAGGCAAACCCCATTTGATGCCCGATATGGGTGAGATAAGCCTGACGGGGAGCCAATTGCCCGATAACGGCAAGTGCCTCCTCCAGATTGAAATGCGACAGGTGAGTTTCTTTGCGAAGGGCGTTGATGACCAGGTATTCCACCCCTTTCAGCAACTTCATGGAAGACTCCGGTATGGTCTTGGCATCCGTGATGTAGGCGAAATTGCCTATCCGGAAGCCCAGCACGGTCATTTTGTAATGCAGCACCGGAACAGGAACAATCAGTATGTCGTCGATGTAAAAGGGTGAAAAGTCCA
>CAYNXE010000247.1:0-3305 GCA_964400995.1 uncultured Odoribacter sp. | reverse complement strand
ATATTGGTTGATTTATCCGATGCACTCAGGATATATTTACCAAATGACCTAATAACCCAAATGCCTTATGACTGAAATACTCATTATCTGATTATCCTAATACCCAAGTAACTCCGGTTAGTCTATCTGACTTTCCGAAGTATCCCGGTTATGAACGATATGATGTCTCGAATATCCTGTTCAACCTGTACGCCGAAATGCATAACTTTCGTTATCTGATTAAGGTTGTTTCCGATATTCCGTAGCTCATTAACTGCGGTTCGTTCTTCCGGAGTCAGCAGAACTGTCGTCTCCTGATTCATCGCTGCGCGGTAAACATACTCTGCCGGTCGCAAACCGCACTCGCTGGCGCAAGACTTGAGATATATCATATCGACCGGACTGAACATCACCTTTACGGATTGGCTCTTTTTCTTGTAGTCGGGAAGCGCCGGTCTGCCTCCCTTATTCTGGGTAGATTTTTTCATTGATTTAATCGTTTTAAGCTGCCGAAGGCGGCGCTGCAAGGCGTTTTGAGATACTCAAAACACAACCTTGCAACACAATTTTCACCACCGATTTCACGGTAGCCCATAGGTTCATAAAAATTGGTTACGTTACACTTGTACTCCAAAATTGTCGAATTGTTGAGCAATAGACATAATAGGCTTATTGATTGTGATTTATCCTCTCAACAACTCTTCAACATTTTCTCAATAAACTCAGGCTTAAAGGGAGATAGGATTAGTCATTTTTCTCCCTTTTGGCTCACGTTCTAGATAAAAGCCGTTGAGATGTTGTTGAGGCGATAAGTGATTGATTTATAATTACTATTGCTACTTTCTCAACAATTCATCATAACCCGAGTGTATCAAGGAACGATTTAGTGACAGTATAGAAACGCCCGGTATGACTGGTTGACGAATAACCGCCGGGCTGCATCACGTTCAGTTCCCATCTCTGATACGTCAGGGCATTGTTGACAGGATATATTTTCCAGTATTCCTGCAAAATGGTTCTGATCTGAGATCTTTCGGCTTTTACGTTGGAATAGGTCAGTAGAGTAAGGATATCATTGAGACAAAAACTCACACTATCATTCCCGGTTGACAGCATTATGTCGCGCAGTTGTTCAACCAACTCAAGTTCCAAGCGATTTCGGTTGGAGCGAATGATGCGCCGAAGTGCCGGGGTTTCCAGATGCTCGGGTTTAAACCACATTCGACTGAGTTGCCGGGTATACAAGGTTCGTCGGTTTAAGTAACCGAGGAATGCCGGTATCTCGGTTCGCAGGTGTTTGAGAAACTCGGTATCATCATTCCTCAGTGGTT
The DNA here is from genome assembly GCA_964400995.1 of uncultured Odoribacter sp. GTDB lineage: Bacteria > Bacteroidota > Bacteroidia > Bacteroidales > Marinifilaceae > Odoribacter. The sequence goes on along the minus strand of CAYNXE010000247.1, from coordinate 1,995 downwards.
CGATCTTTCTAACCCAGTATCTCGTTTCACCCGGATCAATGAGTACCGGAGTCCGCTCGTTATTGGAACACATCACAAACTTGGCAAAGAAGTTGATTTCGTCACGGTCTTTACCTTTCGCCTCAGCCTTGTAAGTCTTGGCTGTGCTAAGGTTCTTTAACCTCTCCGAATCCTCACGCCGGGTCAGCAAAGCCTCGTCAACCATCACAAGCAGTTTACCCGCCCAGTCGGAATTGAATTTGCTGCGGAAGTCTTCGTTGGTGTTGAACGTAGCATTATCCTCGAATACGGATTTTAAGAAATTCAGGAAGGTAGTCTTTCCGGTATTTCGTTCCTCCGATACCAGAAGAAGGATTGGCAACTTCTGTGTCGGTCGAAGATATAGCAACTGGAGGTAGTCAAGTCCATATTCGTACTGTTCGCCGAATATATGCTCAACAAGCATCTGAATGTTCCGCCACGGGCCCATTGATGGCTCATGCGAAATTGGCTCATAGATATTATAGAACCCATTGATGTCGCGGCGGTAGCCGATATGCACAGGAACGGTACAGAAGCCATTGTAGCGTGGTATCTGCCGCAGATACTCTTTACCAAAATCAAAACTGATGGTATTCTTCTCCCAGCGCAGCCGCTTGACACTTCTCGAACCATCCGGCTGAGGCTGCGAGGCAATTTTGTAGTAGGTTGTCCCAACCCTGATGAACGGTGTCAATTCCTGATCACCGTCCATCATTACGTCAGTATCTTCCATATCACCATCCGGATTTAGGCTGTCGGCGCATACCCGATTTCATCTCGTTAAGGATCTCGTCGGTTGATTTTGTTCCCTCGCTCGCGTGTTGCTCCTGCCATGCTATAAGTTCCGAAGGACGGAACTCAAGCATTTTGCCCACTTTATAGTGGGGCAGAATACCGTCGCGTACCATGTGGTAGATTGTGGATTTCTTACGGCGTAGGATTTTGCAAGCCTCGTCGATACCAACAAGACGGTTGTCCGGCTCACTGGTTTTCTTGCCAAGAGCCTCCTTCACGAGAGTCTTAAGACCCTCGATTTCGCTTGCAAGACTGCTTACCAGTTCAGGCAGCGATTCAAATGAAATTTTGGATTGTTCCATAAATTTTACGTGTTAGAATTTGCTGCAAAATTATGGGTATCGGCAACGGTGAGCCAGTGAGTGAGCTGGTTATTTATCTGATTTGTAGAGTTCCACCGCTTTTTAACATACGCCGAACTCCTTGGCAAGAGGGAATGGTAAAAGGGGGTCCTTTGGATTGACTTTCGGAATGGTGGATTTCCCGATTTCATAAGACAGTTTCTTGCTGATGGTGCTAAGCGCTGAGTCGTCCAGATGCCAGACGAACTGGGATTTTAGGAAAAGAGCCATATCATCATTGCTGATTTTGAGACGCCTCGCAATGTTCCAGCCGAAATGATGAATGTCGGTTGTCTTCAAATGAGAAATTCTGCGATTCACGGCTGCCGGAAGCTCTCTTTCCCCAAGAATGAACGCTTTCAGATTCTTGTCAAGAGCCATCAGCTCCTCGTTGGTGAGTACCCCGGCAAAAGTCCCGAGAGTATAGGCAATCACCTCCTTTGCTTTGGGTGTTTCAAGCGGAGAGACAGGTTTGACGGGCTCCGGTTCTTCGGCTTTCGCTACTGCCGTTTTCTTATTTTTTTGAAATACGGCGATTGCGTGTATGCTGCGTGTCTGCGGCCAGATAAAGAATCGCACTGCGAACTCTACTGAAAAATACAGAAGGGTCAACAGCAGAAAATTGATAAGAAGTGAGTTGATTGTTACCGAGAGGGGAAGACTGTCTTCCGCACCGGCAAAACTGACTGAGACGGCCTTACCTGCCATGCAGATAAGCGCCACCGTTCGGATTGCATTTAAGTGTTTTTGCATACGGATAAAATTTAGTGTTCATTTTATCCTGCAAAAGTATAATGAGGCGATTGCTAAAAACGAAATGCACAACACTATTTTTATC
>CAYNXE010000246.1:0-3319 GCA_964400995.1 uncultured Odoribacter sp. | reverse complement strand
TCGAACAAGACGAATACCGGGGAAAAATTGTTTGCCTACCTGAACAAATTTCCGGGGGACCTCATTTGCCTTCAAGAGTTCATGCTTGCCTCGGCTGCCGAAAAACAGAAAGAAATCATCGGCAGGCTGAAAAGTTATCCCTATCATCATGTTTACAAGGGCATGGCCATTTTTTCCCGGCTGCCGCTCGTTCACAAGGGACACCTGGAATTTGACGACAAATACACCAGCACCTGCATCTATTGCGACGTGGTTCGGGGAAAGGATACGGTGCGTTTGTACAGCGTGCACCTGGAATCCTATCGTTTCGGCAAGAAGGAACGCCGTTTTGTCAAGGAAGTGAGTTCTGCGATGGGACGCGACGAACTTTCCGAGGGGGTGAAAAACCTGACCTCCCGCCTGACTGTGGCCAACCGGAATCGTGCATTTCAAGCCGAAGAAATCAAAAGACACTTGGAGACTTCGCCCTATCCCGTCATCCTTTGCGGCGACTTCAACGATACGCCCCTTTCCTACACCTATCGCCGGATAAAAAACGGATTGCAGGACGCTTTCATCGAGAAAGGCAGGGGACTTGGCAATACCTACATCGGGGAATTTCCCTCTTTCCGCATCGATTACATCTTCCATTCTCCGGAAATGGAGGCGCAGCGTTATACCCGTGAAAACATTTTCCTTTCAGACCATTATCCCATTCAGGCGGACCTCCGGCTGAAATAAGCGGTGTTTTCCCCTGTTCCGGTCGTCGTTTTTGCCGGTTAATAGTTGAATCCGAAATGCCAGAGCGGAATGGTGTTGCCGGAGGCAAATTCAATGTCGTCCTTGACGATAAAAGCATCCGGAACGCCCTCTATCTGTTTGTTTCCTTTCTTGCGTCCACCGATTTCAAAGGTGTAGCCGTCAATTTTGAAATCGGAGATCGTGGAAACGAGCACATCATGGTTCACCCGCATTTGGTTAAAAAAGAATGTTTCCCGGATGTTTCCGATTTCGGCTTTTTCGCCTCCGAGGTGATGGATGAGGTTCGTGTTGTCGAGATAGATTTTATTCACCTTGCCCAATCCCCGGATGCCGCCGGTATCGTCGCGAAGTTGTGCGATGAGTCCTGCCTCCTCGATGTACAGGCAATAATCGCTGACGCTGTTCCGGCTTACGTTGAGCCCCGTGGCGATGCTGCTGGTGTTGGGCTTGAAGGGGACGCTTTTGGCGATGATGGCGAGCAGTTGTTTCAACTTCCTGCCGGTGGAGACGTTCATGCCCGCATATTGGGGAATGTCCAATTCGAGAGCGAGGTTTACAATTTGCTGGATGTAAATCCCTTGATTCTCCGATGAAAAAGGATAATATCCCTGTTTGAGATAATCGGGGAAAAATTGAAGCGGATGAAATTGCGGGGGAATCTCCACTTTGTGCTGCAACACGTCAGCCAGCGTATATGTCGGAAACTTCAAGTTATGGAAAAACAACAGGTATTCCCGGAATGATAAACCTTGCATGTGGTACATGACGGCTCTGCGGCTCAGGTCGGAAACGCCCTTGTTGATGTCGAGTACGGATGAACCGGTAAATACAATTTGCAATTCGGGGTGATAGTCATACATGAGTTTCAACTCTTTCGACCAATCCTTGTAGCGGTGGATTTCATCGATGAAAAGGTGCTTGCCGCCCCGTTTGACGAAATGGTCCGCCAGGTTCAGCAGCCGATGCTCCGCAAAATAGAAATCTTCGGCGGTCACGTACAGCGATGTCTCGGAGGATAAATGTTCCTTGATGTATTGCAGGATAAGCGTTGTTTTGCCGACTCCGCGCGGTCCGGTCAGTCCGATCATCCGGCTGTTCCAGTTGATGCGGTCGTACATATAACGGTGAAGGCGGTTGTCTGTTTCCAGCAATAGCTTATGGAATCTGTCTTGTAATTGGTTCATAGTCATGTTCTTTCTGCAAAGATATGAAAATTTGCTCAATCATTGAGCATTTTATATGTGTTTTTTGCTCAATCATTGAGCAATTTGGGCGTAGCCTGAAATCTGAAATAAATCTTTCGTTGTATTTTGGTGTTTTCCGTTTTTGTTTTACTTTTGCAATCGAAATGACGGACAAGGTTTTCCGTTTTTTATTGGGGGGTTAGCTCAGTTGGCTAGAGCGCTTGCATGGCATGCAAGAGGTCGTCGGTTCGACCCCGATACTCTCCACCCGATAGTTCTTAAAGTTTGTAAAGTTCATAAAGTTTATGCAAGGATGTCTTCTTGATGAGGAAACTTTCCATTAACTTTATGGACTTCTTTCTTTTTAAGATATGACTAATATGCCGGGAATGGAAGAATCAGAGAAGCAACTGACGAAAAAAATCAGACCCTACAAAATCATCTACCCGATTCTCATCGGCTTGGGCGTGGTATCTTATATGCTTTACAAGGAGTTCGACCTTACGGCATTCCGGCAGATTACCTTTACGTGGACTTCGGTTTGGTGGCTTTTGGTTGCCGTCTTGTGCATGGTTGTCCGGGATTTGGGATACATCATCCGCATCCGGATTCTTTCCGGGGGGCGGTTGACCTGGCTCAAGGCGATCCGCATCATATTCCTGTGGGAGTTCACCTCTGCCGTCACGCCGTCCGCCATTGGCGGCACCAGTCTTGCCATTCTGTTCGTCAACAAGGAGGGCATAAAAGTGGGGCGCAGTTCGGCGATGGTCATGGCGACCTCTTTTCTGGACGAACTCTATTTCATCCTGATGTTCCCGATTATCCTGCTGAGTGTGAGCCAGAGCGCTTTGTGGAACATGCCGGGAGTGGGCAGGGGGATAAGCACGAGCCTGGTTTGGTTTGCCGTTGGCGGTTACTCCATCAAATTGGCTTATTTGAGTGTTTTAAGTTATGGCTTGTTCAAGAATCCGAGAGGTTTGAAATACCTGTTGATGAAATGCTTCAAGCTGAAACTGTTGCGCAAATGGCGGCACAGCGCCCATGAGGCGGGTTCGGACATTATTCGGAACTCTTACGAACTGCGTCGCAAGCCCTTTTCGTTCTGGTTGAAGACCTTTGGGGCTACTTTTTTCTCCTGGACTGCCCGTTATTGGGTGGTCAATGCCTTGCTGATGGCATTTTGGGCGGGACGTTACGGTTGGGCGGACCAATTCCTGATCTTTGCGCGCCAGTTGGTGATGTGGATTATGATGTTGGTCAGTCCCACGCCGGGAGGAAGCGGTTTTGCGGAATTCGTGTTCAAGGAATACCTGGGCGAGTTCCTGCCTGGTGCCGGAGTTGCCATTGCCATGGCTATCCTGTGGCGGTTGATTACTTATTATCCTTACTTGTTT
>CAYNXE010000245.1:0-3331 GCA_964400995.1 uncultured Odoribacter sp. | reverse complement strand
GGCTATATCCGCCGGATGCTGGTCGGCTATCTGTTGGGTTACCAGGGACTGGTTGCCTGCATCGATCAACTCCTCAAGTTGACTTAAAAATTCGTGGGTTAGTTCAAATTGTTGCATGACTTGATGTTAACTGGATTCACCTTCTTTTTCTATTTCCCGGCAAAGTTGCAAAAAATCCGGGATGCTTAGTTGTTCCGGGCGCATATTCAAATAGACGGAATCGAATCCTGCCGGCAGCAGGGTGCGGATTGAATTGCGCAGCGTTTTCCGCCGCTGGTTGAAACCGGTCTTGACCACGTTGAAAAAAAGTTTTTCATCGCATCCCAATTCCCGGCGTTCGTTGCGGATCATCCGGATGACGGCGGATTTCACCTTGGGAGGAGGGTCGAAAACCTGTTCCCCGACGGTAAACAGGTATTCAATATCGTAGAATGTTTGCAGGAAAACGCTTAGTATGCCGTAGGTTTTGTTGCCGTGAGGAGCGGAAATCCTTTCGGCGACCTCCTTTTTAATCATGCAGACCACCTGCGGAATGCTGTCCCGGTGTTCGATAATCCGGAAAAAGATTTGCGAGGAGATGTTGTAAGGGAGGTTGCCGATGACCGAAAACGGCTCTTGAAACAAATCGGTGACATCCGTTTTTAGAAAATCCCCGAAAAAAATCTGTTCCCGGTGTTCCGGAAATTCGGCATGCAGGTATTCGATGGATTCCCGGTCGATGTCGATTGCCCGGACGGAAAAATCCGGATTCGCCAGCAAATACCGGGTCAATACCCCCATGCCGGGACCGATTTCCAGTACGTCCCGGGTGACAGTCAACAGGCTTGCCGTGATTTTTCGTGCGATGTTCTGGTCCTTCAGGAAATGTTGGCCCAGGCATTTTTTGGCTCTCACTAAACTCATAGGGCAAAAGTATATAAATTAGTTGAAAATTCGTATCTTTGTAAGGTATTAAGTTTTGAATACGTATGCGTCCGGTTGTCAAGAATATCATTAAATTTTTCCTGTTTCTCGGTATTTCCGTCTTTTTGTTTTGGTTGGTGTTCCGCGACCAGGATTGGGGGGAATTGCTGAAGGTGCTGCGGGAAGACGTGGACTATACCTGGGTGGCGGTGGCCGCTGTCCTGGGGATTGCCAGCCACGTGAGCCGCGCCATGCGCTGGCAGTTGCTGACCGCCTCCATGGGCTACAGAATCCGTTTCTGGAACAGTTTCATGGGGGTGATGATCGGCTATTTTGCCAACCTTGCCATTCCCCGGATGGGCGAGTTTACCCGTTGCGGCATCGTGAGCAAATACGAGAAAGTGCCTTTTTCCAACTTGTTGGGCACGGTGGTGACGGAGCGGGTGATAGACTTGATGATTTTGTTGTTGCTGACCGTGGTGGCGGTGGTGACGCAGTTCAGGCAGGTCGGCATATTTTTGGACGATAATCCGGAAATCCGGGAAAAGCTGAGTCATGCGCTGCATTCTTCCTGGATGCTTGCCGTTGCGGTGGTATTCGTTGCCGTTGCGGTGCTGGGCTGGAAGTTTTTCCTCAAGGACCGGTTGCAGGGGCGTATCCGTTCGTTTGTCCACGGATTGAAAGATGGGGTGCTGGCTATCAGGCACGTGGAGCGAAAAGGATTGTTTGTTGCCCATTCGCTCTTTATCTGGCTGATGTATTTTCTGATGTTTTACATCTCCTTTTTCTGTTTTGAGTTTACCTCGCATTTGAGCATGCTGGTGGGACTGACCATTTTCGTGTTGAGCAGTTACGGCATGGTGGCGCCGGTGCAGGGCGGAGTAGGGGCATGGCATTTTATGGTGATTGCCGCATTGATGATTTATTTGCCGCACACGCCCGACATCGGGAACTTGGCAAAGGCTTTCGCCTTGCTTACCCACAGTTCGATGACGTTGTTGTATATCGTTGTCGGAGTGGTTTGTGTCATTGCGCTTCCGCTTTACAACCGGGATTTTCTAAAGATAAACAAAAGAGACCATGGAAAATGTTGAATTGATTTTTTCTTATTTCCCGGATTTGACGGAGATGCAGAAGGAGCAGCTGGCTCGCCTGGAAGAGTTGTACCGGGAATGGAATGCGAAGATTAACGTCATCTCCCGAAAGGATATGGATGCGTTTTGGGTGCATCATGTGTTGCATTCGCTTGCCATTGCCAAGGTAATTCGTTTTCGGGAGGGGACGAAAATCATGGATGTCGGTACGGGGGGCGGTTTTCCGGGAATCCCTCTGGCGATTTTGTTTCCCGAGGCTGAATTTTATCTGGTGGATTCGATTGGCAAAAAAATCAAGGTCGTCGAGGGAGTCAGGGATGCCTTGGGATTGAAAAACGTGAGGGCGGAGCAGATACGGGTGGAAAACGTGCGGGAAAAGCAGGATTTCATCGTCAGCCGGGGAGTAACGGCATTCCCTGCGTTTGTGGCGTGGGTGAAGGATAAAATCAGCCGGCAGTCCCGGAACGAACTGGACAACGGGATTCTGTATTTGAAGGGAGGGGATTTCAGCGAGGAGTTGCAGCCGTTTGCCGGACACACGACCGTTTATGAGATTCCCGCTTTCTTTTCTGAAGATTTTTTTGAAACCAAAAAGATTATTCATTTATTTTTATAATTTTATACCGTTTGTGTCAATAGATAAAGAAACATATATGGTGACGAGAAGAGAATTTATCAAGAAAAGCAGTCTTGCCATCGCGGCGGCGGCAATCAGCGGTTCGCCCCTGAAAGCGATGATGGGTACGGACCGGAAAAAAAAGGCGGAAGTTGCCGTCTCTGGAAATTATGTGACGAATCGTCCGAATCCGGAGAACCGTAAGTTCATGTCCAAGGCGGTGGAGGAGGTCATCGCTTCCGTGAAAAAGCAGTTGAAAGACCCGAAACTGGCTTGGATGTTCGAGAATTGCTACCCCAACACGTTGGATACGACCGTTGATTTCAGTATGGTTGACGGGAAGCCCGATACGTTTGTGATCACGGGGGACATCAATGCCATGTGGTTAAGGGATTCCGGTGCCCAGGTGTGGCCTTATGTCAGCCTGTGCCCGAAGGATGAACAGATGCGTTTGCTGATTGCCGGGGTCATCCGTCGCCAGACGAAGTGCATATTGCTTGACCCATACGCCAATGCTTTTACGCACGGTGCGGAATCCAGCGAGTGGGCGAAGGATTACACGCAGATGAAACCGTATATCCATGAGCGGAAATGGGAAATCGATTCCCTGTGCTATCCGGTTCGACTGGCTTATCATTATTGGAAAACCACAGGCGATACGAGTGTCTTCGATGCCGAATGGAAAAAGGCGATGGCGTTGGTGTTGCAGACGTTCAAG
>CAYNXE010000244.1:0-3341 GCA_964400995.1 uncultured Odoribacter sp. | reverse complement strand
AAGGACATGGAGGGAGGAAAGTTGCAGTCGGTTTCCGGTGCGACGAACGAGTTGATGGTGGTGATGCCCAAGACTTTATGGGACGGCGCCGTAGGGGATACGGTTCGTCAGTTTATCGGGCAGGACGTGGCGGGGTTGCCGCAGAAAGAACCGATTTTTGACCTGATTAATCTTCCGGCGGCGAATTTTGAAAGAAATGCGAGGACGCACCGGAACATATTGATGGTTTCCATTAAGAACAGTGCGGACAGCGCATCCCTGCTGTATTACGATAGCCCCTGGGCGCGTACCCAGCAGATATTTAAAATCACGGCACCGGACGTGGCGTCCTTTTACCGGATTTTTGATGCGAACAAGCTGAATATGATGAGCGTCTATCTGAAAGCGGAGCGGGATCGCCTGATAAGCGTGTATAAGAAGACGGCGGATCTTAAGCTCTTTCAGAAGTTCAAGGACAAATACGACATGTTGCTTTATTTCCCCGGCGGGTATGTGATGAACAAGGATACCAACAATTTTGTGTGGGTGTCTGCGGAGACCCGGCGCAACAGCAGGGGCGTCCTCTTTTTCGAGGAACCTTATACTGACCAGAGCCAGTTTGATTATCAAGTGATTCTGGACCGAGTGAACGAGGAACTGAAAAAGTATGTTCCGGGACCTCTCGACAGCACGTGGATGGCTTTGAATTTGGATATACCGATGACGGCGACGCAGTACGAATACGACGGGAAGCATTATGCCATGCTGATCAGGGGATTGTGGATGGTAGAGAACGATTTCATGGGAGGACCGTTCGTTTTGAATGTGGTCTTGGACCAGAAGAGCAACCGGGTGATTTACATGCTGGGATATGTTTATGCTCCGGACGAGGAAAAGCGCAACAAATTGCGTCAGGTGGAAAGCATTGTTTTGTCGATGAAACTGGATTATCCCGGAAGTGAAAAATAATAAGGCGACGAGCCTGGTGTGTGATGAAAAAAGTGTTATTTTTAATGTTTTGGTTCGCTCTGTGCGGTGTCGTCCGGGCTATTCAGCCCGGGATGGCCGACATGGCGGCTTATAAATCCTTGTGGGCAGGCAAGCGGGTGGCGCTGGTCGCCAATCAGACGTCTGTCGTTGACGGGCGGCATAGCGTGGATTTTTTGCGGGAGCAGGGGGTGAACGTTGTCCGGATTTTTTGTCCGGAACACGGTTTTCGGGGGACTGTCGATGCAGGAGAAACGGTTGACAGCGGAAAGGACGAAGCCACCGGACTGCCGGTGATTTCGTTGTACGGCAAGCGGAAAAAGCCGTCCCCCGACGATCTGAAAGGCGTGGACCTGGTGATTTTCGATATGCAGGATGTGGGGGTGCGTTTTTACACTTATCTCTCGACCTTGCATTACGTCATGGAGGCGTGTGCGGAGAACCGCATACAGGTGTGCGAGGCTGACCGTCCGAATCCGAATGCCTTTTATGTGGACGGTCCTGTATTGGAAATGCGTCACCGCTCTTTTGTGGGGATGCACCCCGTGCCGGTGGTGTATGGCATGACCATCGGCGAGTATGCGGGCATGGTCAATGGCGAGGGGTGGCTGAAAGACGGGGTGAAATGTCGCCTGACCGTTGTGCCTTGCCGGGACTGGAACCGGGAGATGACTTATGATTTGCCGGTGCGTCCGTCGCCGAATTTGCCGGACAAGGTGTCGGTGATGCTGTATCCGTCGGTGTGTCTGTTCGAGGGCACGGTGATTAGCGAAGGGCGGGGAACCGATACGCCTTTTCAGGTGTTCGGTCATCCGGAATTGGAAAATATGCCTTATTCCTTTACGCCTCGCAGCATGCCGGGAATGAGCAAGCATCCCAAATGCCAAGGGCAGGAATGTCACGGAATGGATTTGCGGGATAAATACGAAGAAGTGAAGACGGCGAAGCGGTTGCGTCTGGATTGGTTGTTGAACGCATATCGGAGTTACCGGGGGGATGCCCCTTTCTTCACTTCTTTTTTTGAGAAACTGGCAGGGACGGATCAGTTGAGGCGGGCTGTCGAAGCCGGGAAATCGGAGGAAGAAATCAGGGCTTCCTGGCAAGCCGGATTGGAGCGATTTGAACAAATTAGAAAAAAGTATTTGATATATTGATGTTATGAAAAAGCCTTTGTGGAAACGCGTGGCGAAATGGATGTTTCGGTGTGTGTTGGCTTTGCTTGTCATTGTATTATTGGGTGTAAGCATTGCCGTTTATTTTGTGTTTTCTCCTTCAAAATTGACCCCGATGGTTGAGAAAACCGCGGCGGAGTATCTGAATGCTGAGGTGCGGGTGGGGAATATAGAGTTGACTTTCTTTTCCTCCTTTCCTGACTTCGGACTGCGCATGTCCGATGCCGTAGTCGTGTCCGGAGTGTTTCGGGACAGTACTTGTACGGAGGCTCCGTTGGCGCAGGATTCGCTGATGAGGATCAAATCGTGTCTGGTGACGGTCAATCCGTTGGCTTATCTGACCAAAAACAGGATTGTCATCAAGGATTTTGTTCTGGAAGAGCCGGAGATATATGCCTATGTGGACACTGCCGGCGTTGCCAACTGGAATATCATGGCGCCGCTTGCCGATACGTTGGCGATGGACGACGAGTTGCCGGCCGATACGTTGGCTGTCGATAGCACGTCTTTTGGTACGGGTATCCGTTTGCGCAATGTGCGTATCCGGAACGGGCGTTTGGTGTTTGACGACCGGAGTACGCAGTTGTACACCCGTCTGACCGGTCTGAACCTCGGCGTGGACGGTTATCTTGGTCCCCGGCGTTCCCGTTTGAGAGTGGATTTTGCAACGGAGAATATCCTGTTTTGGCAGGAAGGGCAGCTTTTGGTGAATCATCTGAAGCTGGGCATCAAAACGGGCATGAAGATAAGACGGGATTCTTTGCTGTACACCTTGGACAAGGCTGTTTTTGACGTGAACGGTATTCGTTTCGGAGCCGGCGGCACTTTGCGCGGAGATTCCGTGAATCGCACGGTGCGGGTGGATTTGAAATACGGTGTTCACATACCTACCTTGAAAACATTGCTGGACTTGGTGCCGGATACGATTCTGAAAAAAACGGACGAGGTGGATGTACGTGGGGAGGTGCTTTGCAAGGGGGAGATTTCCGGTTTGTATGGCAAGCAGCATATTCCCTTGATTACTTCCGAGTTCAGCATCAAGAACGGTTATGTCGCTTATGCCGGCATGCCGGCGAGAATCGATACGCTGGACATGGATTTCCAGGCGGTGGTGGATTTGCAGAAGGAGCAGGAATCTTACGTCAAGCTCCGGCATTTTTGCATGAAAGGAGGGGGAACGGACATCGACATCGAGGGGAATGT
>CAYNXE010000243.1:0-3342 GCA_964400995.1 uncultured Odoribacter sp. | reverse complement strand
CTTATAACTTTATGAACTTTATAACTTTATAAACTTTCAACTGTATATGGGCAAGGTGATTATTTTTTCCGCTCCGAGCGGTGCAGGCAAGAGCACGATTGTGAACCATTTGCTGGGCAAGGGATTGGGATTGGAATTTTCGGTTTCGGCGACTTGTCGGGCTCCCCGGGGACAGGAGCAGCACGGCAAAGAATATTATTTCTTTACCCGGGAGGAATTTGAGAAACGCATTGCTGCCGGGGAATTTCTGGAATACGAAGAAGTTTATCCGGGTTGTTTTTACGGCACCTTGAAAAGCGAGGTGGAGCGGATTTGGTCGGAAGGGCATACGGTTCTTTTTGACGTGGATGTAGTGGGCGGCTTGAACATCAAGAAAAAGTTCGGAGAAACCGCCTTGTCGGTTTTCATCCAACCGCCTTCGGTAGCCGCCTTGAGGGAACGTTTGATTGGCAGGGCGACGGATTCGCCGGAAAAGATTGAGGAACGGGTGGCTAAGGCGGAATACGAGCTGACTTTTGCCGACGACTTTGATACGATTGTCGTCAATGACAAATTGGAGGATGCTTTGCGGGAGGCAGAACTGAAGGTTCGGCAGTTCCTGGAGAAATAATGTCTTTCTTTAAAACGACCAAATATGGGGATGACAGGTCTTTTTTTCGGTTCCTTTAATCCGATACACAACGGACATCTGGCGATAGCCCGCTATTTACTGGACGAGGGGTATTGCGAGAACGTTTGGTTTGTCGTTTCCCCGCAAAACCCGTGGAAGCCGGAGCAGGGATTGCTGGACGAGCGGAAACGGCTGAAAATGGTGGAGGCAGCCATTGCCGGGGATGAGCGTATGGATGTCAGCGACATCGAATTTTCGATGCCCCGGCCTTCCTACACTTACCAGACGTTGCGGGTGCTGAAAGAGAGTCATCTGGTGCGGAAGTTTGCCCTGATTATGGGCGGGGACAATCTGCAAAGATTCCATCATTGGAAGAATTTTCAGGAAATCATTGCCGAGTACGCCGTGTTTGTCTATCCGCGTCCGGGTATGGTCTTGCCGGAAACGGCAGAGGGAAACATCGTGCTGGTGAATGCTCCGGAGATGTCGGTTTCCTCGACGGAAATCCGCCGGAAGGTTGCCGATGGGGCGGACATCACCGGAGACGTTCCGGAGGCGGTTGCCGGTATGGTGAAAAGGTATTACGGGAAAAAATAACGGATACGGGATGAGAGCGTGGATATGTCTGGTTTTGCTGTTGTGTGCGGGAATGTCGCAGGTGGATGCGCAGCGCAAACTGCCAGCCAAAAGCCGGGAGCAGAAGGAAATGGAAAAGCGGGCAAAGAAACGCGGACATAACCGTCAGCTTGAAACGGAAATGCGATGGGATCCCCGGGAGGTGCCGGGAAAGAGCCTGGGCAAGCCGGAAATCTCGGCGTGGCATACGGGCACGACCGGCATCATCGCCTCGGATGCGGCGGAAATCAGTCTTTTCAATCCCACGCGCGTCGGATTTTCCAAGCAAACGGAGCTGTTGTTCCGGATAGCCGAAGAACCTTTCCTGCCCAATGTCGGCTTGAAACACCGGTGGTGGTCGGGCGAGCGTTTTTCTTTGGCAAGTGAACATACCGTGTATTACCCTTGGACGGGCTTGAAGATATTGCAGCGTTCGGGATTCAAGGATTTGGTGCCTGATACGCTCAAAATCGGCCAAAGCTTGGCGATGCGCCACGAGGTGTTGTTTTCCTGGCTGATGAATCCCCGGGTGTGGGGATGTCCGAATCCTCCGCCGGAACGGATCCTGACCCTGCGGGCAGGCGTGGAATTCGGCATCGCTTTCGGGGATACGGAAGTGCGCCCCATCGACTGGCTTCATCTGCTTTCTCATACCCAGGTGCTGGACGGCAAGGTGTTGTATTACGGAGGCTTGCAGTTCGATTCCTATTTCGGCAACCGTTTCCATTACAGCCTCAACGGTTTGTTTTATTCCGTGGATTTGAAAAAGGAATATTCCGTGGAAGCCAATCTGCGATTGACCTGCTACGTTTCCCAGCGTTTCGGCATTTCTCTTGCCGGCAAGGGCGCCTATATGAATTTGGGGAACAGGACGAAGTTCGCCGTTTTGCCCCTGCTGGACCTGACCTATCTGGTCAATCCGGGACGCACGACGATAAAACACGGATTGTGGAAAAAGAAAAAATAACGGTGAAAAATATGCGTTTACTGCTTCATACTTGTTGCGCGCCCTGTTCGGCGGCGATTATAGAATGGTTGCTGGCGAACGGAATACATCCGGTGTTGTATTACTTTAATCCGAATATTTACCCTCGGGAGGAGTACGACATCCGGAAATCCGAATGCACCCGCTATGCCCGGTTGTTGGGTCTGGACATCATCGACGGCGACTATGACCACGAGCATTGGTTGCAGGAGGTATGCGGTCTGGAGAATGAGCCGGAGCGGGGGCGTCGTTGCCGGCAATGTTTCGGGATGCGGATGCTGGCTACTGCCCGTATGGCTTCTGAACGGGGATTCGACCATTTTGCCACCACCCTGGCGTCTTCACGCTGGAAAAGCCTGGAGCAGATTGCGGAGGCGGGACACTGGGCAGCGGCGCAGTTCGAGGGGGTGGAATTTTGGGAAAAGAACTGGCGTAAGGGAGGATTAAGCGAACGCCGAAGGATATTGTTGGCAGAAAACGGATTTTACAACCAGCAGTATTGCGGTTGCGAGTTTTCAATGCGGAGAGAGGCAAACCAAGGTGACGGAGGGGCTAATCATAATTAGGGAGGAATTCGGGTTTACGGGCGGACAAATACCTATTTTAAGGGATTTCGGGAACGGGGAATCGTCCCTATCTTTGTCCTGTTCGGAAGCGGAACGTTTTATTGATTAATATTTAGCTCCAAGTCACAGGTTTTAGCCAGCCTGTGGCTTTTTTAGTCTGTATGGCTTAGCCTAAAAAAATAAAAACACCGGACAGAATGCGACTAGCGGATTCTTCAACAGAAATCGGGGAAGGGATATTGTGGCCACTTAATACAATATTTCCTGCGCCCCGGTTTTGTTTCCGGTGTTTTTAAACAGTACAGTAAATATATAAGTGCAGGTGCCCGACTCTAAATCCGCGAGAGTACGAACGGTTGCGTTTGCTGGCAGGTCTTCTGACTTGCTTCTGTCCGGACGCCTTCCCGTCGTAGCACGACAGTGGCAGGAGTATTGTCCGGAAACTGTGCGATGAAGCTCACAGCAGCGGGCCTGTCCGGGATTTTCACCCGATTCCCTTTTATTCCCCGTCCCGAATGGCAACGGGAAAACCAGCAGTCACAAAGGTAGAAATTATTTTGACAATT
>CAYNXE010000242.1:0-3347 GCA_964400995.1 uncultured Odoribacter sp. | reverse complement strand
AACTGAAAAAGGAGGTGTAATAAATGAACAAAAAACTGAAATTGATTCTAAATAACAAAGCGGAAGCCTATGACTAATTCAAAATACTGACCAATCAGGTGAACCTGCTCAAAAAAGAATTGTCAAAGTAAAATGGTATATATCATCTTGGGAATAACAGGGCTGCTACTCATAGTCGCCCTGTTTACTTATTTATCCAGACGGAAAAACGACACGCCGGAAGAAATTACCGCCCCTCCGGCAGAATGTTGCGGAGCGCATGCGATTTGCGAAAAGGGGTTGAAAAAAGCCGACAGCCACATCGAATATTTTGAAGACGAGGAATTAGACCAATTCAAACAAATCCCGGCAGACGGTTATTCCGACGACCAAATCGACACATTCAGGGAAGTACTCTATACCCTGCGCACGGAAGAAGTTGCCGACTGGCTGCTCAGCCTCGAAAAAAGGGAAATCCAGCTACCCGAAATGCTCCGCCAGGAAGCAATCGACATGTGTCAATGAATTTTCATCTTCAACACTTCCCTCCCGATACGGCATTGCAGACACCGATGCTGCTCGCAATATGCTTTCGTCAATTGAATCAAAGCCTGGGACTGTAATGCGGAATCGACCGT
Source organism: uncultured Odoribacter sp. (assembly GCA_964400995.1). Classification (GTDB taxonomy): domain Bacteria; phylum Bacteroidota; class Bacteroidia; order Bacteroidales; family Marinifilaceae; genus Odoribacter. The sequence continues at coordinate 2,730 of CAYNXE010000242.1, read as the reverse complement.
TATACCTGCCTTGTTCCACTGCCGGATAATCCAGTTGTCTTCCGCCGTACACTCTTCCAGCAAATCAAGCGCCTTTTCCCGCCAACGCTCTTCTCCCCTTTCCTGTCCGTACAAAAACAGGAAAGGCACCAGCGCATTGATGAGCAATACCTTTTTCATCTGCTTCCCCAATCCGTGCTTTTTACGGGCAACCGATATTCCCGGACGATAATGGCTTTCCCAGTATGCGGAGACCGACACATCCAGCAACCGGTCGATTTCGCTCCACCCGCCGGCTTCCAACAAACGGGACAATAAAGTGCCGAATCGCCGCAGAAAAGAGGCAAGCAGGGCGATTCGCAACGTAGGAAAGGCATCCGGACGAATACGCATGAATTTCCACTGCTCCGGACGCATGACAGACAAATCGTGTTTCCGCCTTAAATAAGCGAACTCGTTTTTCAACCGGATAACGTATTCGTCTTCGCATTCTTGTTCGAGCAATCCGGAACACCCCAGCAACAAGGCTTCCAGCGTTTCCTGCCTGTCCGCATAGCGCAACAGTACCCGATAAGGCAACAACAGGGACAACTGATAAAAAGATTCGGCATTCACCTGACCGCTCCAGTAACGGCAAATCAAACGGTAAAAACACGCTTCCCAATCCTGCCGGGTCCGCTCCAGCATCAAACGAATATCCAGGCATTTCCGCTCTAATCTTTCGATAGCCAAACGCTGAAGCGACAATTGAAGGCAAGCCGGTTCCAAAAGGAGCAAATCACGGTGACACCCTGGCAGGGTCCGTACCGCCGACAAATACCGGTATTCCGCATACAACCGGTCGGCATACTCCAAAACGATTGTCGGTATTTCCCGTCCCCGACTGTTGCAAACGCTACGGTCGGCATGTCCAACCACGGACAGAATCACATTGTCATAAGCCGCATCCTCGTGGTGTCCGTGGCGATACCAGTCGCTGCCGTTCAAATGCACTTCCACGTTTCCCGCCCATTCCGTCCGGTCGATGCGAATCCGGGCATTAAAGAAATCCGGACCGGCATCCCGGTTCAAGCGTCCGGTATCGAGCACCTCGACCTCCTCCCCGGAAACGGCAACAAAATTTCCACATTTAAACAACGCATTCGCCCAAATGTATTGCAGAAAATCTTCGTTCATGATTCATATCGGTTTTCGCAACTTTGCTACAATTTACGTAAAAAAATGCAAAAAACAAAATTGCCGGACAGATGGCGCATGCCGTACAATCATCTATTTCCCCCCATTCTGCACTACCTTCCGTTTTTTGTTTTATCTTTGCGAATCTTAACGCAAAAACCATAAAATAACATATCAAAGCCATGGAAGAAAACACGATCGAAACAAGCAAAGCGAAAGAAAATACAGTGGAAGCAAACAAAATTGAAGCCACCGCAATCAATGCAAGCGAAACGGAGGAGAATATTACTGAAGAAAACAAATTTATCCGGGACAAGAAAGACAAAATGCTGGTCATTACCATTGCGGCTTTATCGGTCATTCTCATTGCTTTGATTGTCTTTTTCATGCTGGAAAGAGCGGAAAACAGAGAGCACATAGCCGCCATTCATCAGGAAAAAACAGAATTGGAACAGGAATTGGCAGACTTGAGCCACCATTACGACGAACTGAAAACCAACAACGATGCGTTAAATGAGAAAATGCTGGAGGAACAGGAGAAAATAGCCACTCTGCTGGACAATATGAAAAAATTCCGGGACAATTCCTATGCGGAAATCAACCGCTACAAAAAGGAAATCGGAACTTTAAAGACGGTTTTGCGTAGTTATGTCGTACAGATTGATTCACTGAATCAGCTCAACAAGAAATTGGCCAAGGAAAATACGGAAGTACGGCAACAAATGACATGGGTACGGGAACGGAACAAACGACTGGAAAGCCAGCAGAAAGACATGAAAGAGGTCATTGCCCGGGCAAGCGTCTTGAAGGCGGAAAACTTTATCGTATATCCGGTCAACAAAAAAGACAAGGAAACCAATTGGAAGAAATGCTTCAACCTCAAAGCAGAATTTGTCATCGCCAAGAACATCACCGCCAAAAGAGGAGAAAGAATCGTTTATCTGCGTCTGAAACGACCGGACGGCAAAGTCATCGCATTCAGCGACAAGTCCTTTTTCAAATACCAGAACGTCTCACTGACCTACTCCGCCAAACGGGAAATTACCTACGAAGGAGAACGACTGGAAATGGCGATTTATTGGCCCAACGACGGCAGTCTGGTGAAAGGAAAATACATCGCGGAATTATTCAGCGACAACGAAATCATCGGTACGACAGAATTCTTTTTGAAATAACCGTAAATCTTTAATCACAACAAGCCATGACCGACATAGAAATTGCCAATCAGGTTCAACTGAAACCGATAGCACAAATCGCAACGAAGTTAGGCATCGACCCGGAAGAAATCGAATTGTACGGAAAATACAAGGCGAAACTGTCGCTTAGCCTGATCGACTCCCGGAAAATGCAGGGAAAACATTTGATTCTGGTATCGGCAATTTCCCCCACTCCGGCAGGAGAAGGCAAAACCACGGTCTCTATCGGACTGACGGAAGGATTAAACCGGATAGGCAAGAAAACCACCGTCGTGCTTCGGGAACCTTCCCTGGGTCCGGTTTTCGGCATCAATGGCGGAGCCACGGGAGGAGGTTATTCGCAGGTATTGCCCATGGAAGACATCAACCTGCATTTCAC
>CAYNXE010000241.1:0-3354 GCA_964400995.1 uncultured Odoribacter sp. | reverse complement strand
GATACCAGCGGCTGCACCTCCTGCCGGACCCGGTTCTACGACTGGACCTTGCTGCAAAAACAGACAGACAGCCTGCACATGGACGTCGCCTATTTCTTCATCGCCTGGGTGAAAGAATACGAAGAACTGGAAACCCTCCTGCAAGTCAACCGCTGCAAAATCCCCTGCCTTTACGACAAAACCGGCAGTTTAAGCCATCTCAACCAATTTCCGACACACCCCCGCATGCAGACTTTCCTGCTGGACAGCCTGAACCGGGTGGTGCTCATCGGCAATCCCATCGAAAATCCGAAACTCCGCAAACTATACCTGAAAGAAATACAGAAATAAAAGAACAAGCGGATACCTTTCCCACCGACAAGGCATTCACCCCTCGTCGGCAATACTGAAATCCTTGTCCGCAAACAATTCCGCCAAACCGGAAATCTGCTTCAGGCGCAGCAATTCATCCTTGTCCATTCCGATATTCTTCAATATCCACTGGTCCGACATGCCCGCCTTGGTCAATTCCGCCACGATATGACTCATCAACTCCACGTTATGAATGCCCCGGGCGCGGTTATGCCGTATGGTAGACGCCATCCGGTTGGCAATATCCTTCTCAATCACCGCCACCGGCAACAATCCCTTTTCCCGTTCATACACCCGGGGAGAATTCTTTAAAACCAGATAACGGTGATAGCCGTCCACCAGCTCATATTCATCCCGGTCCGGCAGATAATAACAGACGCAAGGCATCGTATAACCGTCCTCCCAAATCGAGAGTTCCAGCAATTTCATCTCCGGCGGAGCGACAACGTTTGGATTATAATGATTGGCAACCACCTTTTCCACGGGAACCGCCCTTACTTTGTACACCGGACTCTGATATTCATTCATGACATTACAATTTACTATATTTTTCCATAATCATCCTGCGCCGCTCTTTCTCAATCTTGGAAGGAGCGAATCCCATATACTTGCAGGTATGATCGTTCTTCAGGATACACAGACAAATCCGCTTGAAAGTCGGCAATTCCTTGAACTCCGCAATATCAATGTCATCCATGTATTCCATTTTCACAGGCTTCTTGTTCGTCTTGTAATTGCTCTTTTCCTCCACGACAATCGGAACGCCGGCAGCCCGCAATTTTTCTATCGTCTCATCCGCCAGGCACCCTCCTTTCTCCCGCCAGAACTGGATGCTAACCTCCAGTTTCTTCAGATAATTCCGACGGGTGTTCTCGGGCAGCGTACCCAACAGGAAACGCATATACTCCGCCCAGGTATATCCTGCCGGCAAACGTATCTTCTGCCGGAAAGCGACCGCGGAAGTATTGGCGTAAATGGCAGTAAAATTAATCCCGTTCACCCTGCCGATCATCCGTCCCCACATGTTCGGGTCTATCGCCCTGTACAAAGCAAGTCCAGACCGGGCTTCCGAGATGAACGGACTGGCAACCCGCTGTTTCTCCAAAGGCACACCCGCCTGATAATACAAATCGTAAAGATGATTATAAGGCCAACGGAATTTGCCGTTTGCCGTCCAGACATCCGTGGTCAGCCAGTCGTAAATCGGATAAGCATTATAAACTCCCGTATCCCACGACTTTACCCATTTCAGCCTTTTGAAGCAGCGAGCCTTCTCCAAATGCAACGTCCGCCACCGGTTCAGGCTTTCCTGGGTACGGATACCGACCAGGCAGCAAGTCCGTTTCGCCTTCTTCAACCGATGCAGCCACCTGCCGAAAGAACGCTGGAAATCATAATCCCACATCCGTCTCGAAAAAAAAGGAAAATCCTTGTACGTATAGGCACCCGCAGGCATCTCCCTCACCCAGCAGTCTTTTTTCTCCTCGTCCCAGGGACGCCAATACCTGTCAAACATGGAAGTACAAGTCGGCACCCGGAAAGGCACGCACACCCGGTAAACCTCCAGGACATCGGAATTGGACGCCAACACCCGGTCCACATACCGGACGGTCTCCCCGTACTGCACCTCGTAATCCAGATGAAACACGCCGATTTTGCGCCCCGGACAATTCGCGCGGACATATTCCATGCACAACTGCAACAACACGCCGCTGTCTTTCCCGCCGGAAAAAGAAACATAGATGTTGTCAAAGTTCTCAAAAATCGTTTTCAGGCGACTTTGCGCCTGTTCATATACATTCAAAGGGGTTACTGCCGCCTCCGGTATTCCATCTTTATATACAACTTCCATGTCCTGATTACAACAAAGCCATTTTCTTCAAAAACAGACAGATGACGCGTATGGACAACAGCCTGCAAGGTACATTTCCCGGTAAAATAATCGAGTACGTCTTTCAGCAAGGCGTCCAGCACGGACGGCTGCCCCTTGGGCACGTGATAATTGTTGATGACGTGACCGTGCTCCTTCATTTCCACCGGAATAAACCCCAGCACCTGTTCGTCTTCCATGGCGACGAACCAAATATACTGCGCCGAAGTCCGGAACGGGTAGTTGTTATTTTGTCGGAGAACCTCAGGGTCCATAACCAGATGGGCGACAAGACGAAACAAACGTTCCTCCGTACCCATGATTCGTTCTATTCTCATAAATAATAAAAAAATATATAATTCACCAAGTCTTGTCGAAAACTACCACTTCGCAGCACTTTACAAAATTATAAAATCCGTATCACAAACTCAAAAAAAATGCAAAAATCCATACCGGACTTTAGCAAATTTAAATCATCGAAAACATAAAATCACATCGAATTTATGCCGGAAAAATTTATCTTTGTCAAGTTTCAAAACGAATCGTCATGGAAGAAAGCTTCTTAAAATACATTGAGGAAAGCATCAAAACCAACTGGAACCGTCCCGCCCTGACGGATTTCAAAGGAGCCACCAGTTCCTACAAGGATGTCGCCCGCAAAATCGAAAAGTTGCACCTGCTGTTTGAACAATGCGGCATACAACGGGGAGAAAAAATAGCCCTTTGCAGCCGGAACACAAGCAACTGGGGAATCGCTTTCCTCGCCACCTTGTCTTACGGCGCGGTTGCCGTGCCTATCCTCAACGAATTCAAGCCCGACAACATACACCACATCGTCAACCATTCGGAAGCCCGCATCCTTTTCGCCGGCGATGTCGTTTGGGAAAACCTGGACGAAACGGCAATGCCCGACATCGACGGAGTCATCCGGATTGAAGACTATTCCCTCCGCTTTTCCCGAAAAGAAAAACTGACGGAAGCCCGGGCAAAACTAAACGAATTATTCGGAAAGAAGTTCCCCGAACGCTTCCGCCCGGAAGACGTGCATTACCGTCATGACTGCCTGGAGGACCTGGCGATCATCAACTATACGTCAGGCACCACCAGCTCGTCCAAAGGAGTGATGCTTCCCT
>CAYNXE010000240.1:0-3382 GCA_964400995.1 uncultured Odoribacter sp. | reverse complement strand
GTGGAAAAAACGGAGGAGGATTTGCGAATACGTCAAAATCTTGCTATTTTTACAAGCCGGACGGAGTGTGTCCGTCGTTGAGGTATATCGTTGATTTTATGGATAATTTTATTGTTTCGGCGCGAAAATACAGGCCTGCGAGTTTTGACACGGTGGTGGGGCAGTTGGCGATTACGTCCACTTTGCGGAATGCCATTGTGAATCATCAGTTGGCGCAGGCGTATCTGTTTACCGGTCCGCGGGGTGTGGGCAAAACGACTTGTGCGCGTATTTTTGCGAAGACAATCAATTGCATGAATTTGCAACCGAATGCGGAGCCGTGCAATGAGTGCGAGTCGTGCAAGGCTTTCAACGCCGGGCGGTCGCTGAACATTCACGAGTTGGATGCGGCTTCGAACAATAGCGTCGACGATATCCGGGGACTGGTGGAGCAGGTTCGGATTTTGCCTCAGGTGGGCAAGTACAGCGTGTACATCATCGACGAGGTGCATATGTTGAGTACGTCGGCTTTCAATGCGTTTTTGAAGACGCTGGAGGAGCCGCCTGCGCATGCCATTTTTATCCTGGCGACGACGGAGAAGCATAAGATTCTGCCTACGATTTTGTCGCGGTGCCAGATTTATGATTTCAACCGGATGAAGGTGGGGGATACGGTGGAGCATTTGAAGTATATTTCCGCCAAGGAGGGGATTACCGCCGAGGAGGCCGCGCTGGATGTGATTGCCCAGAAGGCGGACGGGGCGATGCGCGATGCGCTTTCCATTTTCGACCAGGTGGTCAGTTTCTGTGGCAAGGAGCTGACGTATGACAAGGTTATCGAGAATCTGAATGTACTGGATTATGATTATTATTTCCGGCTGACCGATTTGTTTTTTCAAGGCAAGGTGGCGGATTCCCTGCTGGTGTTGAATGAGATTATCGAGAAGGGGTTTGATTGCGGAAATCTGATTGCCGGACTGGGCAAGCATTTCCGGGATGTGCTGGTGTCGAAGGACCCGGCAACGGTGCAGTTGCTGGAGGTGAGCGCCAGTATGCTTGCCCGTTATGCCTAGCAGGCGGAGGAGTGTACGGTGGATTTGCTTTATGAAGCGTTGAGGGTGGCGGAGCAGTGCGAGATGCAATACAAGGTGCGCATGGAGAAGCGGCTTTGCGTGGAATTGGCTTTTATCCGGCTTTGCCAAATCAATGAGTTAAAAAAAAAAATCTGAGTGATTCCGATGTTGAGGCTTTGTTGAAGATTGCGGATTTCGGCGGCAAGTTCCGGGAACCGGGTGCTGCGCCGGAGGCGGTTGGGGAGGTCGTTTCCGGGAGTGTTTCGGGTTCGAAGCCGGCATCCGGGCGTCCGGTGACGAATACCCGTCTGGATTCTTCTTTTAAAATCAATGATTCTTTGCGGCAGGAGAGCCAGAGACAACCGGTGATCAAGGTGAGTGCGTCCGTGGAATCCTCGGAGAGGGTGGAGGCGCGTGAGGCTTTTGACGAGACTGGCGTGGTGGCTGCCTTTGAAAAGTATGTGGCGGAGCATTCGCCCGAGCAGACCGTGGTTTTTGCATTGCGGACTCATCGTCCTTTGGTGGAGGGCGAGGATGTCGTGCTTCCGGTGGACAATCAGCTTCAGGTGGATAAGTTGGAGGCGGTCAGGAAGCAGTTGCAGCATGTGCTGATGAAATGCCTGAACAATGGTTTTGTCACTTTGAATTTCAAATTGTTCGATGCGGGTTCCACGCAGGAGGAGAAGCGGTTCTTCACTTCGGGCGAGAAGTTTGAACATTTCGTTCAGTTGAATCCGGCGGTGGCGGATTTGAAGCGTGTTTTCGGCCTGGAGCTGGAATGATGCCGGAATTTACCGAATTTCACCCCATGTTTTTTTGTCTTTTGGATGCGGTGCAGGTGTCACTGCCGGAGAGGTCCGTATATTCCCCGCGACAGGGGGGCGGCGAAAGTTCGCCGTTCTGCCGCGGGGTATGGCCGGTTCGTACAAGCGTCCGTTTATTTTCTGTTGACGTCTCTGGAGTTTGCCTGAGCGGTCGGCATGATGACGATGTCGTTCAGACAGACGTGGGCGGGACGGGTGATGGCGAAAAGAATCGTGTCGGCGATGTCTTCGTTGGTCAGCGGCGTCATTCCCTTGTAGACGTTCTTGGCGGCTTCTTCGTCGCCTTTGTAGCGGACGATTGAAAATTCGGTTTCTGCCATGCCCGGTGCGATGTTGGTGACCTTGATGTTGTGTTTCAGCATATCGGTCCGCATGGCTCTGGAAAGAGCGTCGACGGCGTGCTTGGTGGCACAGTAGACGTTTCCTCCCGGATATACTTCTTTGCCGGCGATGGAGGCGATGTTGACGATGTGTCCGGTCTGGTTGGCAATCATCAGAGGGGCTACCGCCCTGGTCATGTACAGCAGGCCCTTGACGTTGGTGTCAATCATGCGTTCCCAGTCGTCCAGTATGCCCTCTTGTATGGGAGAGATGCCGACCGCCAGTCCGGCGTTGTTGACGAGCACGGCGATGTTGCGCCAGTTGCCGTTGAGGCTTTCTACGGCTTGCCGGACGGCTTCCGGTTGCCGGATGTCGAAGTTGAGGGCGAGGACTTCCACGCCTTTTTCCCGGATTTCCCGGGCGAGTGTTTGGAGCCGGTCTTCCCGCCTGCCGGTGATGATGATGTCGAAACCTGCCTCTGCGGCTTTGAGTGCCGTGGCTTTTCCGATGCCGGAGGTAGCTCCGGTGATGAGTGCTACTTTGTTCATGTTTTTAAGAATGTCGTGTTTATGTATATTGAATTCTGATAGCAAAAGTATATAAAATAAAAGTGTTTGCTAAAGGATTTGTGTAAACGGATGAAAATAATTACTTTCGCCCTTGGACGAGAGGGGGAGCCGGGAGTTTGTATTTTTTAATCGCACTGCGTGTCGACTATGTTTAAGAGATTGGTTTATATGGTGTTGTTTCTGGTGCTGGCGGGGAATGTCGTTGCCCAGAGGGTGTTGCGGAATACCAGTATTCTCAATTATCAGCGCGGTGACCGGACCTGGCTGCATTTCGGCTTTTCGCTGGGGTTCAATTACATGGATTATAAGGCTTATTTGTCGGGGGCGAATTCGTGGCGGGTGGAGTCCGGAAAATTGAATGCGGGTTTCTTGGTGGGCATCATTTCCGAGTTGCGCATTTGCGATGATGTGGGGCTGCGTTTCTTGCCGGGACTGGAGTTTGCCCGCCGTTCATTGGTTTATACTCATGTGCCGGAAGTGGAGGACAACAAGGAGTTTGCCTATAATGAGTCGGTGTATCTTTCTCTGCCTTTGATGCTGAGGTATAAGGCCAAGCGGTTGAATAATTTCCGTCCTTTCATCGGGGCGGGTGGCAGTTACAAATATGATTTCCAGC
>CAYNXE010000239.1:0-3398 GCA_964400995.1 uncultured Odoribacter sp. | reverse complement strand
GTGCAGTGCTGGCATTTTTTTTCGTTGTCGGTCTGGGTGAAAGGGACTTCCGGTGAAAAGAGGGAGGTCAGCAGGGTTTTCAGGTGGGTGCGGAACTCTTCTTCAAACCGGTGGAAATTGCCGATGGGTTCTTTGTCGCATTTCAGGCGGTAGTCATAGTCTTTGTTGAAAAGCAGTTTGACACTGTAAATGCCGGGAATCAGCGCCTGGTTGCCGGGGTGACTGTGGTCGTACATCAGGCAGTAGAGCATCGTTTGGAAGGCGGCTTTGTTCCGGTTGGGGGTGGCGGGGTCGAATACGGATTCGACGGTCTTGAAGTCGGTGGTGTCGGCACCGGTCTTGTAGTCGATGATTCGGACGCCTTCGGCGGTTTGGTCTATGCGGTCGATGAATCCCCCGACGTGTATCGTTTGCGGCATTCCCGCTATTTCTATCTCAATGGGGACTTGGAAGCGGTCTTCCATAGCAAGCATACGGAAAGGGCAGATTTTTTTGTCGTACCGGAACATCTCTTTGAGGTATTTTTTGATGACGTTCAGTATCAGTTCATTGCTTCCGCTGTCGATGAGCTTTGAGATGCGGGTGTCGTAGATTTTCGCGTAGCATTTCCGGATGTGCGTGTCAATCAGGGAATCATCGTGCAGCAATTGGTCGATGTCTTCCGTCGTGATGCGGTCGGACGACAGGTTGGCATACAGGGACTGCGAACATTCGTGGAAGATATTGCCCAGCAGTCGGTGGTCCAGTTCTTCGGCGATTTCTTCCTTTTCGTCGATTCGTGCCAGGTATTTGAAATAAAATCTCAAGGGGCATTCTATGTAGGTGTTGAGTGCCGAAGGGGATATGGCTTTTTCGCCTGACTGGTAGATGTTCATCGCTTCCAGGAGTTCTTCCGTTTTGGGTATGGTGATTTCCTTGTTCTTTTGGGTGGAGATTTGATTCTGGAAGTTGTTTTCCCGGATGGATAGTCCGGATTCGTATTTGATTTGATACAGGAAGCGGCTCATTTCTCCTCCGTTCATACCTTTGACTCCGGAAGTGTAGAGTATCTTGATGTCCTTGGCGCGTTGCAGCAAGCGGTAGAAGTAGTAGGCGAACAGCGCGTCCTGGTGTTCCGGGGTCGGCAGCCGGAAGCCCCAGCGCAGGTTGTAGGGGATAAACGAGGAGGGCAGGGTGGTTTTGGGGAGCGTGCCTTCGTTTGCCGACAACAGAATCAGGTGCTTGAAATCCAGCATCCGGGTTTCCATTAATCCCATAAGCTGTAATCCTTCCAGGGGTTCCCCCGAGAAAGGCACGGTGATGTTGCCGATGACCTTGTTGATGATTTGCGTGTATAATTTCGTTTCCGGTTCGATGTGTTCTTCCTCAAACGTGTTCTGGAGATTCTGGATTTGCGTGTAAATCGAGAAAATGAATTCCTTTTCTATCGACTCGATAGAACTGTGAGCATGTATCAGCAGGTCCAGTATGTTCAGCAGATAAGCCGGTATTTTTTCCTCTTTGGAGGAGAAGATGGCTTGTGTGAGCGGATGAAATTGCAAATCTTTTTCGGCAACGTAGATGATGTTTCTTTTGTTGATGTCGTTCGTCCGGGCATGGATGTCTTCCGGGCAGAGGTCCTTGATGAGTTTGTGGTTCAGCAGGGCGACGACCGGTTTGTAATAATAGTAGGTGTCGTTTTTTTCGTATTTGGTGTAGTTTTTCAGGTCGCACACGAGGGAGAGGAGGGCGGCGACGGAGGTGTTGTGAGCCGGATAGCCCATGGTGATGTTGATTTTCCGGATGTGGTCGGGGATGGAGTGCATCACCGGAATGAGCAGTTGTTCGTCGCAGAGCACGATGGCCGTGTCGCGGGGATTGTCTTCTGACAGGTGTGCCGTCAGCCGGGATAGCAGTTTCGCCTGACCGATAGCGGAAGGGACTGAAATGTATTCCAAGGTCTTGCCGTTGTGCAGGAAATTGTTGAAGTGTTCCATACCCAGCTCGTTGGGAAAGGTTTTCAGGTTTTCCCGCAGGTAGAATCCCGCTTCCTGGTGTTCGTTGGCGGTGTAATAGAGGTCGTAATCCCAGTAGAAGGAGGCGCATCCGGCATCCCGGTAATGGGCGAAGATTTGTTTCTGGCAGGTGTTCAGGGCGTTGAAACCGGCAATCAGCAGGTGGTCGGCGTGCGCATATTCCGCAATGTGCTCGCAGAAATGGCGTTCGTTCATCCCTTCATAGCAAATCTGCTCCCGGGTCAGGTTGTCCCGGAAGTCCTTGTACGTGTCATATAATTTGTCCCACACCTTTAAAAATTCCTGTTGTTCCCGGCTGTATTTTTCGGGATTGAAACTGTTCCAGAATTTCCGGATGGCGGAGATTTGCTCTTCCGTCAGGTAGGGAAAGCTGGATTCGAGTTCTTTCAAGGCAACCAGGTTGGAAAACAGGTCTTTGGCATCGACGAGGTATTTGTCGATGTCGTCGAAGTCGCCGAGCAGCATGTTTCCCCAGAAATAGAAGTCCTCGAATTTTTCCGTGGAGCCGGAGACTTTGATGTAGGATTTGTATAATTTGATGATGAGCGCCAAGGGGTCGGCTTGTTTCAAGCCGGTGTATTTTTCGATGTATTCGTTCAGGGTCAGGATTTCCGGCATCCAGACCGGTTTGTCGATTCGTTTGGCCAGTTCTTCGGCAAGGAAAAGTCCGGTGCGTTTGTTGGGAAAGATGACGGTCAGGTGACCGAAATCCGTGCCGTATTTGTCTATGATGTCTTTTGCCAGTAGCTGGAGAAACGAAGCCATAACGATAGAATTAAAAGTTTGCAATCCAAGGACAAAGTAACTAGGCGTTTTGTTTTGCTTGTCCCATTTTGTTATTATTTTTGTTGTGTCCGGTCGAAATGCCGGATAGGAGCAAAATTACAATTTTTGGATGATAAATTGTTATTTTGCGGGATTCACTGATGAAGGAAAAGAGATGTTAAAGGATTTATTGGAGAAAAACAGAAGTTTCCGCCGGTTTTATCAGGAGGTTCGCATACCCCGTGCGGAATTGGAGGCGTTGGTGGGACAGGTCAGGTGGTGTCCTTCGGGACGCAATGCGCAGCCTTTGCGGTATGCCGTCGTGGACACGGAAGAGGCGTGCGCGCGAGTTTTCCCGCTGTTGTCCTGGGCGGGTTATCTGACGGACTGGGCAGGTCCGGAGGAGGGGGAACGTCCGGCTGCCTATCTGGTGCAGTTGCTGGACACCCGGATTGTGGAGAATTGTTTGTGTGACGACGGGATTCAGGCGCAGACGATTATGCTCGGGGCGGTTGAGAAAGGCTATGGAGGATGTATCATCAAGGCTTTCAAGAACGAGGGGTTGCGTGAGGTGCTTGCCTTGCCCGAGTATATGCAGATTTTGTATGTCTTGGCTTT
>CAYNXE010000238.1:0-3401 GCA_964400995.1 uncultured Odoribacter sp. | reverse complement strand
GTGGGACGTGCCCTGCGTCACTTTCGCCGGAAAATCGCAAAGACGCCGCCCAACAACGCCACCAGAAGCAGAGGCGCAAGCAGGTTGAAGCATTCCCAATACCTCCGCTCGGCTTTGAGGCGGGTTTTGTCCAGCAGGTAGAGAGACAAGTTTCTTCCCCTCAACTGCATCCACCCTTCGTCGTCGCACAGCCAGTTGACGCAGTTCAGCAGAAAGTCGCGGTTGCCATACACCTGGTCCGCGTATTCGTCGTATCCCAGCGGGATGGCGGTAGCGTTTTCTCCCACTCCCCGCACCTTGTTCCGGATGATGTCTCCGTCGGCGATAAAAATCATCCGGCTGTAACCGCTTGCCGGCTTAAAGGAAGCATCCACCACGCCGGGCATATTCCGGAATTGGAACAAAGAGCGGAAATCCCCCTCCACGGCAACGGCGACAGGAATGTATTGCCGGTTGAATTTTTCCGGGGTCATCTTCTCTTCCGTCACCGACAAGGTGACCGGGCAAGGCGTTTTCATCGCCGCCGAATGCCGCGAAGTGGCAAGCAGCACCGTTTTCCGCAACCCGTCGCCATTCCCGACGGTGTCGATACTATTCGCATAGTCCACCCGGACAGGCGACAACCCCGCCGTAACCGGATGCGCCACACGAGGAATCAGCAAGGGCGAATAGTACCAGGAACCGGAACGATACACCGGACTGTTTCCGTTCATACCCGTTATCACCGGTATCAATACGCTATTCCCGTCCAGCAAAAGGTCGGGGTTTATCCTCACCCCGTAACGGAAAAACATGTCCTCCAGGTTCAAGGGACGGTAAAGCGCAGGCACCGTTTCCTGCCGCTTCAATCCTTCGTGGTCCACTTCCACCTCGTCGACGCACCACAGCAGGCTTCCTCCGTTCATCGCAAACTGGTCCACGACAAACTTGTCCCGTTCGGAAAAATCACTTTGCGGTCTGGCGATAACAAGCGTCTGATAACGGGTTAAATCCGCCGCCAGCGAATCCGCGCTGACAAAATCCACCTGATAATAATACGACAGCAGTTTCGCCATGTCCATCACCTCCGGATAAGGCAGTTCGCCATGTCCGGTGAGGAAAGCCACCGATTTCAGCTCCTTGCGCGTCAACAGGCGTATCGCCTTGGTCAGCTCGTATTCCAAAGCCTCAATGGAGTGGCTGATGTTCTGCTCGGCGGTCTGTCCCGGCACGTTTTGCAGCAACTGGATGCTGACCTCCGTGTCCTTGTCGTACACGATGGCACCGGGATAGATGAATTGCCGGGACAAAGTCTCGTCGTCCGTCTTCCGGTTCAGGTTGACCGGCATGATGCCCCGTTCCACCAGATAGCGCACTATCGCCTTTTTCTCCTCCGGGTCTTCCACCTCGGCGGGATTGACGATGCGATAACGGAAGTTGTTGCCGGAAATCCGGCGGAATTCCTCCAGCATCCGGGTGACGGCATATTGCAGCTTTTGCATCTCGGCAGGCAGGTTGCCCGCCAGGAAGATGTCCACCTGTACGGGACGGTCCGTTTTCCTGAGCAACGCCCGGGTGGGTTCGGACAACGTGTAACGCCGGTCGTTCGTGATGTCCGCCTGCCAGTACAGGCGACTGCCCCACAGGTTCAGCACCGCCAGGACGGCTACCACCTGCCACCACTTCAACCGCGTGCCCTTGAAACGCCTCACCGTCAGCCACAGGAAGAGGAAAACGAAGGACAGGAAATAAACCACGTCCCCGAAAGCAATGACGCCCCGGGACATCGGTTCGTAATGATAGCCGATGCTCCAAAATTGTATCATCGACTGTATGTTTTCAAAAGCGGGAATCTCGCCGACAAAATCCAATCCCGCATACAACAGGAAGGCAATCGCCATGGCATACAGGAAAGCCACAATCTGGTTGTCCGTCAGGGAAGAGGTCCAAATACCGGCGGCGACGTAGATGCCGGACAAGAACAGCAGTCCGACATACGACCCGATGACCCCGCCCCAGTCGACATGCCAGGCGGGTTGCGCCAGGACGCCCGTGCAAATCGGGTAAACGACCGTCGGGAGCACGGACAGCACGACCAGCAGGAAGCCGGCAAGGTATTTGGCGGCAACGATGTGCCACGGCGTCAGCGGACGGGTGAACAACAGTTCCAGCGTCCCCGCCCGGCGTTCTTCCGCAAAAAGACGCATGCAGATTGCCGGAACCAAAAAAAGATACAGCAAGGGAGCCAAAGAAAAGAACGGCTGCAAGTCGGCCAGGTGGCTGTCGAAAATGTTGTAGTTCCCGGGAAGCACCCACAGGAACAAGCCGTTCGCCACCAGGAAAAATCCCAACACGACATACCCCGACACGGAGGCAAAAAAACTCTTCAACTCTTTCCTGATCAACTCGCCCATACGCTCACCCGTTAAACCGTCCGTTCCGTCATTTCAGCAATCTCGAACTACGCAGCTTGATTTCGGTCAATACTTTCTTGGTGTAAAGCGGAAATTCGCTCTTCATGATCCAGTCGTAGTATCCCAACTGCTCTTTCAGCACCTTTTCCACCGGCACGCCTTTGTTTTTCCCGAAATTGAACACCTCCACGCCTTTTTCGTCGTAGATGATGAAGCCGGCAAAGTCCGCGTTTTTGTTCTGGGTGGAAAACTTGCTCAGGAAATCGATGCTGTTCTCCAGCGTCCCCTCGTAGCGGTCCAACTGGGCTTTCAGCACCTCATACGTCGCCTGGGTGTCGGCTGCGGCGGTGTGGGCGTCCTCCAGGGACTTGCCGCAATAGAAATGATATGCCGCCGACAGGGTTCTCTGCTCCATCTTGTGGAAAATGGTCTGGACGTCCACGAACTTCCGCTTGCTCATGTCGAAATCGACCTCCACGCGCAGAAATTCCTCCGCCAACAGGGGGATGTCGAAGCGGTTGGAGTTGTATCCGCCCAGGTCGCACCCCTCGATGTAGTGCGCCAGCTCCCTGGCGATGCCCTTGAACGTGGGACAGTCCTTCACGTCCTCGTCGTAAATGCCGTGCACCTTTGACGCCTCTTCCGGAATGTGCATTTCCGGATTCACCCGGATGGTCTTCTGCTCCTCCTTGCCGTTCGGAAAGATTTTCAGCACCGAGATTTCCACAATCCGGTCCTTGACTATGTTTACTCCCGTTGTTTCCAAATCGAAGAAAACAATCGGATTTGCCAGATTCAAATTCATAACGTTCGCTTGATTTCATCCGCCCCGGCAATTCCCTTTCCGGCAACCGCCCCGACAGGCTTGTTATTTATTGCAAGAGCCGTCCGGATTCCCAAACGACTCTCGTATCATCAACACCAGAATTTTCCGCTTCCGCTTATACCATCATCGGCATCAGCAGCATCAGCAAGTCCTCGTCCTGGTCGTCGCTCTCGAAAGGCAGG
>CAYNXE010000237.1:0-3407 GCA_964400995.1 uncultured Odoribacter sp. | reverse complement strand
CCTATCCCGGAAACCAGCTCCGACAAAAGCGGTATCACCGATAACAAAAGAAACCGCCCCCTTACGCCCTTCTGCCGGGAAATCTTTAACATTTTCCCACGTTTTGCCGTTGAATTTATAAAAATTCTTCAAGAACTTGTCTTGTGTGCTCAGTGCCGAATTATATCCCATTCCGATATAAACAACCGTATCCCCATATTGGAACGAGGTAGCCAATACACGGTAATCGCCGGGGAAAGCATCGGATTTTGCCCAGTCTCCCCATGTATCGTCATCGGAATCACAAGCCGAGAAGAAGATTCCCAAGGCAAGCAGGCATAAAAAATTGACCTTTTTCATAAACTATTTTTGTGCATTAAATTACTATTCTCCATAATCGTTTGGCAAAACTACATATTTTTTAGTGATAATTCCAAGCGAAACCCTATTTAAAATCAAAAAGGACATGCGATTATGTATTTTTAACAAAGGCATCAAATCCTAAATTACCTTAATTATGCCTTAAGTATTCCCGCTTCCGTAAGAAAATGGGAATCCTTGACTGAATTTTTAGAAAATAACTTTATCTTCGCACCGGATTAATAAACATACAAACATGCTGCGAATCATTGCTTTCATATCAGCCCTGCTCTGTTTGGCATACGCTTGCAATAACAATTTGTCAACCATCGGGCAAGGGATGATCAACAACAACAATTATATCGGAGAAGAAAGCTTTATGCTGACCAATACGGCTACCGTCAAGGCGGACTCATTCATCACCTCGTGCGGAGAATATGGCACTTCTTCAAGCTACATCAACCAGTTGGTCATGGGCAGATACTCAGACGAATACAGCGGCACGACCGTCGCCACGCCCTGTTTTCAAATCGCTCCGTCAGCAGTGCAGACCCTCCCGAACAACGCAGTGCTGGACTCCACGACACTTCATTTCGCTTATGCCGGCAGTCTTTGGGGCGACACGCTTTACAACATCAAACTGCAAACGTTCCACCTTTACCAGTTAAAGGAATTTCCAGAACTGAACTACGACAACAACACCTACTTCTACAACACGCAACCGGTCGACACCGACAAACGGATTGCCACCACCACGTTCTACCCTTACCGCACCAACATGGCAAAAGCCCATTTCAAAATAGACCCGGAAGTGGGTGAAGACCTGTTCGAACGGATGATGTATCGCCGAGGCAAGGATGATGATATTTACGACAACAGCCAAGCCGGGAATTTCAGTTATTACAATTTTCTTCAATACTTCAAGGGGCTTGCCATTGTCGCCGATACGAACAACGATTGCCTAATGACCATACACGCCCTAAGCGACAGCCTGTACATGCAGTTCCATTACTCCGTGAACGGAACCTCCAGCACTTTGCGTTTTCCGCTCTCCCAAAGAGAGTATCAATACAACCGCATCGTAAACACCCCAATAGCAACCTTCAAATCCCTAACCGACCAACAACAGGAAGTCACTTTCGAGGAAGCAAAAGGAATTGCCTTTACCCAGGGTATGTGTGGCTATATGACCAAATTAACGTTGCCGGAAGCTCCGGGGTATGACAAATACATGACCATCATCAAGGCGCAAATTGAGATCAAACCGGATTTCATGTACAACAACCCCATCGCCTTGCCGACGACCATCAACGTGTACACCACCAACGACCGGAACGAATTCACCGGCTTGCTCTACAACAACAGCGAATCGACCGTAACCGGCGTGTTGGTAAAGAACGACCAAAACACCGAGGATACCCGCTATATCTTCGACGTCACCGAATATTACCAGAACCTCAGCGCAGCCCCTCCCGTGGGAAAAGGACAGCAGGTGTTGCTGAGCGTCCCGAACGACGGCTATTCCAGCAAAGGCATATCCTTCGACCAGATGGTCGTTTTGGAAGAACCGGTGCTGAGAGTCTATTACGCTAAATACAAATAACCGGAATACAACCTGACACTATGATAAAAAGAATCCTTCTCTGCCTGTTTCTGCCTGTCGCATTCCTGCAACTGCAAGCCCAGGAAAACATCGGTTCGCCGTATTCCGTGTACGGCTTAGGACTGCTGCCGGCAAACCAAGGTCCTTACACGGCTATGGGAGGCGTATCGGCTGCCATGCGCGACAGCCGGAACATCAACTTCCTGAATCCGGCATCCTATACGGCTCTGGACAGCAACCGCTACAATTTCCAACTGGGCATCAGCGGAGAATACGCCTACATTTCCACGCACAAGAAAAGTTCAAATTACAGGGTGGCTCAAAACGCTGAACTGAACATGGCACTGCGGTTACATCGCAACCTGTATTTTTCATTCGGATTCACTGAGAAATCGGATATCGGCTACGATCTGCTGTACTCCTACTCCATTTCCGGCAGTGCCAGCGGAAACTTCAGCCAGAACATTTCCGGAGAGGGGGGATTGAACGACCTGTACGCCGGATTCGGCTGGAAATACAAAAACCTGTCTATCGGTACCAACTTTTCCTATGTTTTCGGCAAAATCGAAAAACGGCAGACATTGACCGCGGAGCTTGCCAACAGCTTTTACATCCGGACCAGCGAAAACAACCGGATACACGACTTCCTGTTCACGCCGGGCATACAATACCATTTCAGACTGACCCCGAAATCCCGTCTCACCCTCGGAACAAGCATGAACTTCACCCAAAAGCTGAGGGCAAAAAAAGAATTCATCTCGTATAAGGTCAGCACCTCCAGCGGAAACTCCACGATGCTCGACGAAGAAACGCTCAAACGCGGATACATCAAATACCCGTTCCGCATCAACAGCGGTCTGAATTACCAGTTCAAAAACAAATGGCAAGCGGCAGCCGACTATACGTTCCACAAAATGTCGGCTTACGAAGAATTTAAAATCAACCAGCAACTGAAAGACTACCACAAAGTCAATGCCGGCGTCGCATGGACCCCCGAAGAATCCGGCAGATTCTGGTGGCAACGCAACAAATACATGGTGGGCGGCTATTTCGTCAAGTCGGAAATCCAACTAAAAGAAACAGACATCAACGCCTACGGAATCACCTTGGGCTCGCAGATACCCTTTATCATCAGGCAACCGGGCAGGTGGCAGGAACTCCTTCTGGGCATTGCCTTCGATTTGGGCATACGAGGCTCTGAAAAAAACGGGTTGATACAGGAGAAGTATGCAAAACTCCGCATCAACATCGCTTTCAAGGAACTTTGGTTCGTAAAGCAAAAGATTAACTAAACATTAACACAACGAAACGATGCCCGCGCATCGTTTTGTTTATTTTATAACTAACTTTGTATCTGTTAATTTTTACCATAAATCCACAAGACGATGAAGAAAACTTTATTTACGGTTGCTGCTATCGCATTCTCCCTGGCAGCATGTGTTTCCACTCCGAAATTCACAATCAA
>CAYNXE010000236.1:0-3496 GCA_964400995.1 uncultured Odoribacter sp. | reverse complement strand
CTGCTGACCGTCTATGACCCCAAGAGCAAAAAAGAGTGGGAAGAATACATCAAGCCCATCGACTACGGCAGGCAGAACAACCTGCTTTACAACCGCTGGGTGAAACAGCGTCAGCGCATGACCGACAGCCTTTCCAACGGTGAAATCGGCTATATCCACGTTTCCGCCATGAACAGCCCCAGCTTCCGGAAAGCCTACTCGGAAATATTGGGACGCTATCGTAACCGGAAAGCCATTATCATTGACACCCGTTTCAACGGAGGCGGCTGGCTGCACGAGGATTTGATTCACCTGCTGGGCGGCAAACAGTTTGCCACGTTCGTACCGCGCGGACAGTTCATCGGCATCGACCCGTTCGCGCAATGGACCAAACCGTCTGCCGTACTGGTCTGCGAAGGCAATTACAGCAATGCACACGGTTTCCCCTGGGCCTACAAGGAACTGGGACTGGGCAAACTGGTCGGTATGCCAGTGCCGGGAACCATGACCGCCGTATGGTGGGAAACCATGATGAACGGCATTGTTTTCGGTATTCCACAAGTGGGCATGAAAGACAACCAGGGACGGATTCTGGAAAACTTGCAACTGGAACCGGATATCCAAGTGAACAATGACCCTGCCAGCGACTTGAAAGGACGCGACTTGCAACTTGAAGCAGCCGTGAAGAGCCTGATGCAGCAATAAGCAAAGGTCAAGAAATAGTGAAAAAGGTCGGAGAGGCTTACAGCCTTTTCGGCCTTTTTTACGTTTCTCCCCCGCTATTCATCGGCACATTGGAGAGGAGTAACTAAAAAAAACAAAAGCGAAGAAGCGAAGAAACATTTATTTCTTATCTTTATCGGCTCGGAATAAAAGAAATCCGTATTTTTATAATATTCGACAATATGTTGAAAATCAGGTATTTTTATATTATTGCATTACTCTGTTGCAGTAGCATCGCCTTGTATTCCTGCAAAGGGGGAAAAGCATCCAGGCGAATGGTAACGGTCAGTGTCCTGCCGCAAAAATATTTCGTGGAGAAAATAGCCGGCGACTACGTTCAAGTCAACGTCATGATTCCGCCCGGCATGAATCCGGCAACCTGCGACCTGAGTACCGGACTACTCCAGAAATTATACGACAGCGATGTGTGTTTCACGATTGGACACCTGCCTTTTGAACAGGCTCACCTTTATCCGATACTGGAGAATAAAAAAGGCATTCGGGTGGTCAATCATTCCGAAAACCTCCAGCTGCTCCGCGGCAGTTGCAACCATTCCCACCACGAGGGACACCAGCACGAAGGGATAGACCCGCACATTTGGCTGTCAGTGGCAAATGCCCGGAAAATGGCCAACACGATTTATCAGGTACTGGCGGAACAGTACCCGGAACAACAAGAGCAATTCAAAAAGAATCAGGACAGCCTGCTGATGGAAATAGACGAAACGGCACGTCTGGCGGAAGAGGTATTCAAAGACAACCGGCAACGCGTTTTTCTGATTTATCACCCTGCATTGACCTATTTTGCCGCAGACTACAATTTGGAACAAATCGCTATTGAAGACGAAGGCAAAGAACCCAATCCGGTTCACCTGAAGAAAATCATCAACCTGGCAAGAGAAAAAAACATTCATCTGATTTTCATCCAAAATCAATTTGACACCACCAATGCCGAATCCATTGCCCATGAAATCAACGGACAAGTGATCAAAATCGACCCGTTGGCAGAGAATTGGAAAAAGGAAATGGACAAACTAATCGGCATTTTCAGGTACAGCGCCCTGAGTCCGGACTTGAAAGACTAAAAGAAAAAATGGCAGGCATCATCGAATTAAAGGACATTACCGCAGGATACGACCGGCAAGCCGTGCTGAACCACGTGAATCTGACAATCAGCGAAGGAGACTTCATCGGGATTATCGGTCCGAACGGAGGAGGAAAAACAACCCTGCTGAAAGTCATCCTGGGTCTGCTGAAACCTTTTAGCGGCAAAATCACTTATCCTGCCTCCAGGCAAAACCTGTTCGGCTATTTGCCCCAAAACAGTCGTTTTGACCAGCGTTTCCCCATCAATGTAACCGAAGTGGTCCTGTCCGGCCTGATGTCGGAGAAAGGATTGTACAAAACCTATACGAAGGCGGAGAAGCATTTAGCCTGGAGCCTGCTGGACAAATACGGCATGGGACCTTACAGGAAAAGCCCGATCGGCGATTTGTCCGGAGGACAGATGCAACGCGTGTTCCTTTGCCGAGCAATCATTTCCAATCCCCGCATTCTGATTTTGGACGAGCCGACCACCTATGTGGACAGCCATTTTGAAAAAGAATTCTATGCCATCCTGGAGGAGCTGAACAAGACCCTGAGCATCGTTATGGTCTCCCACGACTTGGGTACGATCTGTTCGTATGTGAAGACTATCGCCTGCGTCAACCGGGAATTGCATTATCACCAATCGAACCTGATTACCCCCGAGCAACTGCAATCCTATCATTGCCCGATAGAATTGCTGACGCACGGACCAGTGCCCCACCGGGTGCTGAAAAAGCACGAGCATACCTCCTGACCGTTTGTCTTATGTCTATTTAATCCATATCCCGCAAAATGATAGAACTCCTGAAATATGACTTTTTTCAAAACGCCCTCGCCGGCACCATACTGATTGGCATCAGTTGCGGTCTGGTGGGTACTTATATCGTTGCCAAACGGATGGTGTTCATCAGCGGAGGTATCGCCCATACGTCTTTCGGCGGATTGGGCGTTTCCTATTACCTGGGCTTGCCGCCCACCTTGGGAGCCACCGTGTTTTCCCTGTTTGCCGCTTTGGGCATTCTGTTTTTGGCGGATAATAAAAAATTAAGGGAAGATTCCCTCATCGGCATTTTCTGGTCCGCCGGCATGGCGATAGGTATTCTTTTTATCTATCTGACACCCGGCTACGCCCCCAACCTGATGTCTTATCTTTTCGGCAATATCCTGACCGTCACCCGCAGTCAACTCATCTTGTCGCTGGTGCTCTGTCTGTTGATTATCATTTTTTTCAGCCGCTTTGCCCGTCCCTTGTTCTACATCGCATTCGACAAGGAATACAGCAAGACACACAACGTGCACGTCAACATCATCGATGTCGCCGCCACCGTCATTATTGCATTGTGCATCGTCCTTTGCCTGAAATTAGCCGGAATCATTCTCGTCATTTCTTACCTGACCATCCCGCAAGCCATTGCAGGAATTTTCTACAAAAACTTTATCCAGCAACTAACCGCATCCGCCGTCATCAGTACGGCAGGTTCCATTGCAGGGCTTTTTATCTCCGCCTCCCTGAATATCCCCAGCGGTACTGCCATTGTCCTCTGCTTTTTGCTGATGTTTCTCGGGGGCTGGGGGATTAGGAGAAAGTTTATAAAGTTTGTAAAGTTATAAAGTTTGTAAAGTTTAAGAGGTTTAGGGGGGAAGGATATTCATTTTTGCCCTTGTCTGTTTCAAAATAAATCCGTTACTTTGTAATACCTAAACC